>DASVBA010000601.1:0-11134 GCA_036376095.1 Chryseolinea sp. | reverse complement strand
ACTCCGACTTATTACGAATTCACTGAGACCTATAGTGCCGACATGAGTACCAGTTGGCAGAATTTTGATTATTACGGCGATGGTTCAACCATCCTTGGTAATGAAAGTGCATCCACGGATATCGTCACGACTGATTACAGTCTGACAACCCCGTTGAAGTTTAGCGCCGGCGTTGCTTTTCTTTCAGAATACGGCATCATTACCGGGGATGTCGAGTTCACCAATCCCGCTAAAGCAAAGTATTCATCAAACATAGCGGGTGTTTCCTTCGATGAGGACAACGACAACATTAAAGCTGCGTACCAATCCGTTGTCAACTATCGCCTCGGAGGTGAATTCAGATACAAGATACTGAGAGTAAGGGCCGGATACGGTCTCCAGGGAAGCGCACTGAAAGACTCTTTCGACCTTGATAACAGCATACAAACCATTACTGGTGGTATTGGCGTCCGTCTAAAAAAGTTTTATGCTGATTTTGCCCTGGTTCACAGCAACGCCAAGGATTATTACCAGCCTTACTATTTTTCAGATGGCCCCGGCCCGATTGCCACTCTCGACAACAAGACCACCACGGGGATGGTGACGTTTGGAGTTACTTTCTAAGACGAATCGCTTCCATCACTTTTGACAGATCGGCGTTCTTAACAGTGATATTCGCTTGTTGGTAATATTGAGTTCTACTCGCCAGAAGCGATGAAAGCCTTGCCTTCTTTTCTTCGACGTCAGCGGCATTCAGTAAGGGCCGGTCGGTTTTTCTCTCCAACCTGGATAACAGCGTGTTCAGCGGAACGTCGAGAAAAATACTGAGACCGCTTTGATTGATGACTTTGATCCCGTCATAGAAACAAGGAGTTCCGCCGCCCGTAGCCATCACAAAACTCTTCGGTGATGCGGCCCACTCGATCAACTCTTTGGATTCAACTTGACGAAAGTAATCTTCTCCACTCTCAGAAAAAAGTTGCTGAACCGACTTGCCTTCGCGTCTTTCAATTTCTTTGTCCAGATCGACAAATGGCATAAGCATTTCTCTTGCCAGCCGCTTGCCTAAGGTTGTTTTTCCAGATCCAGGCATACCAATAAGAAAAATCTTCATACCGGTTTGGTCATTTTATTAGTTCCATAACCTCGGAAGCTTCCGGCGTATCGTTGTGGTGCCACATTCCGCGTACTGTTCCATCTATCCAAAGTGTAATTCCGGGATTGGCGCGCACGATCGTTTTCAATACCGTGGCGTCCGTAAAATAATAGGGAACCGCGATTTGATGCTCGTGTCTGAATGCTTCGAACGTATCCGGACCAGAGGCAGTAAGCACCATCATTTCTACCTTTCCGTCGAGGTTTTTTATCAGCGTCCGTATGTTATCGATGTTTTTAGTGGAAGCCTTCGTCGCATCATATATAATAAAGAGTAGTTTGGCGCCCTGAAATGTGTTTTGTGTCACGTCCTCGCCCTCAACACTGCTAACTGCATAGTCGGTGATCTTGGCGTTTGTCTTACCCTCATTTAGTTGCTCCACGCCTTTGTACTTATATTGAACTGTGTCCGTGAGGTACTTATCTGACTTAATCAACTCACCCGTTTTTGTTTCGAATGTATACTCGAAAATCGCCTGCTCCTGCGGCAGCATTTGCTGAGGTATGTTGTTTCCAATCTTGTATGCCCTGAAATCGATGAAAGGCAAATGTCTCACTGCGTAAATGCCAAGTATCGTACTCACTACAGTTACCACTATTATAACAGCATGTCCTTCTTTTGTGTAGAGTGCAGGCTGATATCGTTTCCGATACCAAAACAGGTGCAACACGAACACCATTAGGATCACATCCTTGAAAAATGACTCCCACGGTGTAAGCTTGATAGCATCCCCAAAGCAGCCGCAATCTGTGACCTTGTCAAAGTAAGCTGAATAAAAGGTGAGAAATGTGAAGAATACCATGATCGCCAGAAGCACCTTGGTTGTCAGGTCCATTCGATACGCAATCAAGACGGCCACGCCGAGTACCAGTTCGAGCACGATCAGAAACATTCCAAGTTCAAGAGCAACAGGCTTAAAGGATAAAAAGATGCTACCGAAGTCTTCTGCAAAAACCTCGAAATACTCCTCCAACTTGATCTGTGTGCCAACCGGATCGTTCAGCTTTATGAGCCCGCTGAAAATAAAAAGTCCGCCAACAAAGTAACGGGAAAAAGCGTCAAGGATTTTTTGCATCATAGGTTAGTCATTCAATAAGATCATGGCAAATACCGAATAATTGATCATATCCTGGTAGTTTGCTCTAACGCCTTCACTGACCAAGGTTCGCCCTTTATTGTCTTCAATTTGTTTTACCCGCAGTAATTTCATCAGAATGATATCAGTAATAGAGGTCACACGCATTCCCCGCCAGGCTTCACCGTAATCGTGGTTTTTGTTCTGAAGCAAGTCAAAAGTTTCATTAACGATTCGGTCATATAGCGGTTCAAGCTGCTCGAATGTCATTTCGACTTCCGAGGTGTCCTTTAACTCAGCCTGCATTAGGGCCATTACGCAATAATTAATGATTCCGACAAACTCGTCTTTAATCGGATCCTCGACTTTCTGCGTTCCTTTCTCCTGAATGCTGCGTATCCGCTGTGCTTTTATGTAGATCTGGTCTGTTATAGAGGACAGTCGCAATATCCGCCACGCGGTGCCGTAGTCACGAGTCTTTTTTTCAAATAATGATTTACAACGGGCAATAATATCCCTGTATTCCTGTGCTGTTTTTTCAATCAAGGCTATAAACTTTAGTTGCCAAACTTCTTAATTTGAGTGGTCTTTCCGCAAACATGTAATGAAATCCGCGCCTGAAAATAGTTTTTTTTCCACAAACCAGACATTGAATATTCAAGGACGGCTGTTTGACCTAAATACGCCGCTCGTAATGGGTGTCTTAAACGTAACCCCTGACAGTTTTTACGATGGAGGACGGTACCAGACGGAGAGCGCTATATTAAATCACGTAGAAAAGTTACTGGGTGAGGGTGCTCTATTCATAGATGTCGGCGCATACAGTTCGAGGCCGGGCGCTACCGACATTTCCGCCGAGGAGGAATCCAACCGCGCGCTGTTCGCACTGAGAACAATCATGAGAAACTTTCCAGATGCATTGGTTTCAATAGACACCTTCAGGAGTGACGTTGCCTATGCCGCTGTAAACGAAGGCGCCTGCCTTGTTAACGATATCTCCGCCGGCGATTTGGATCCTAAAATGTTCGAGACCATCGCAAGGCTCAACGTTCCCTACATCGCGATGCATATGCGGGGAAATCCAACGACAATGAACACCCTCACCGGATATGAAAATTTGCTTAAGGAAATGGTAGCCTATTTCCAGGACAAGATCAATCGCTTGGCACAGTTCGGTGTTAAAGATGTGATCATTGATCCTGGATTTGGGTTTGCGAAGACTGCAGAACAAAACTTCTACCTTCTTAATCAGCTCGATTATTTTAAGTTGTTGGGTAAACCGATAGCAGTGGGGCTTTCGCGTAAATCTATTATATGGAAAACTTTGTCGATAACTGCCGACAATGCATTAAACGGAACGACTTCACTCAACACAATAGCATTGATGAAAGGCGCGAACATTCTAAGAGTACACGATGTTAAAGAAGCAATGGAGGTAGTAAAATTGGTTTCGGCGTTAAGAAATAATAGTAACGCCCTGGTGTATTAAAATGCTTCATTACTTCATAATTCGTACCTCGTGCTATACCTTTGTAGAGAATGATATTTCTTATCAAAATAGGGTTCCTGGAAGTAAGTTGGGTTGATTTCGTTGACATTGCCCTCGTTAGCGTTCTGCTCTATCAGGTATACAAGCTCATCAGAGGAAGTATCGCGGTTAATATATTCCTGGGCATCCTAGCGCTGTATCTGGTTTATCTCATTGTGCATGCAGCTCAAATGGAACTGTTAAGTACGATACTCGGTCAGTTCATGGGAGTCGGCGTTCTTGCAATGATCATTCTTTTTCAGCCTGAGATCCGCAAGTTTCTTCTGGTTATCGGACGCGGCACTGAATTCCGGGAGAACATTTTTAAAACCATTGCCAACTGGCGCCATGAATATCACGACGATTTTGATATAGGAGAAGTCCTTGAGGCTGCAAAATCGCTGAAGGCAACTAAGACTGGTGCGCTCATTGTCTTCTCACGCGATACAGAGTTAAAATTTTATGCCCAGACCGGCGATGCGTTGGATGCGGAAGTCAGTAAAAGGTTGCTGCTATCTGTTTTCAACAAACACAGCCCGCTGCATGATGGGGCTATCATCATTCACAAGGGAAGGATCAAAGCGGCCCGCTGCGTGTTGCCGGTTAGTGAAAACGATAACATTCCGCCAAACTATGGCCTGAGGCACAGAGCCGCCATCGGAATGTCAGAGAATACTGATACGCTGGTGATGGCAATTTCAGAAGAGACCGGCCGTCTGCTGCTTGCGCGCAACGGTAAGTACCTCAGATCCCTCAAACTGAAACAAGTAGAACAAAAAATTCTGGAATACCTCCACGACAATGAACCAGTCCGTTGGGAAGACATCAGGGAAGAAGAAGCGGAAGCCGCTGAACCTTCCCCCACAAAGGCCTAACATTCCTTTTTTAAAACTGATTCCTCGATTTTTTGGGATCCAGTTTCTTTTTGCATTCACGATTTTTCCGCTTCTGGTTTCTTCTCAATCACTAGAAACAATAATTCAAAAAGGTCATGAATTAGCTGTTGTATGTGTCGCTAATAGTCCTGACAGCAACTATTTAGCTACGGGTAGCAGGGACAAATCCGTTAAGATCTGGGAACGGAGCACCGGCCGAGAGATCCGAAGTCTTCTGGGTCATGAAGCCACAGTGACAAGCATTGAGTTTACGTCCGATGGAAAATACCTTATTAGTGGAGGAAATGACAAAGCCATCCGGATATGGGAAGTCCTTACTGGAAATGAAGTGGACCATATCGTCACAGATGAATTTGTAACCGAGATAGCGATCGATCCTAAGATGAATTTTTTTGTCGTGGCTGGTTATGATGATTCGGGCTATGGCGATTCGGCGACGGTTTATGATTTGCGATCAAGAAAAGTGATAAAAAAAATCCCGACCTCAGCAGACAAAGGCCTGGGCAGCGGTGTTGATGTTGCTATTAGTCCGAATGGCAAATGGGTGGGTTTCGGAGAAGATAACCGGGTCGTCAATTTGTATGAAGCGTCGGATTGGAAAAAGGTTAACACCTTTACGTTTGAAGAAGGATATTGTGGGGGTTGTGGAACGCGACTAGCGTTTAGTCCGGATAGTAAAAGCCTCTACCTTGTCGCTAATCACGGATTTCTCACGAAATACGATCTTTCTAATTTCGCCGTCTCCAAAGTTTATAGCAGGGTAACGGATGACCTAGCAGGTCTTGCCATCAGTAGTGACGGTAAGTTAATCGCAAGATCGACAGAAAAGGAGATTACGGTTTGGAATGAACAGACAGGCGATTCTTTGATTAGCATTAAGGCGAATGAAAAAGGAGAATTTCACGAGCTGGCGTTTACTCTCGACAACAAGAGCCTGATCATTTCATCAGATGACAATACAGCGATCTTTTGGGATCTCTCACTGAATAGACAAGTAAGTGCACTTACTGGTTTTCTGAACCAAAGGGATCGGGGCGGACTGGATTATGATCCAAACTTTTACTGGCAATCAGCAATCGCAAAATATGTTCGTTTCAAAAATGAGTTGCTGATATCGAATGACGGAAAGACCCTTATAAAGGGGAAATTCGGTACGAAGGTAAAACGTTGGGATATCGTTACGGGCAAGTCGGTGATGGAGTTCATTGGTCATAAAAAAGCTGTTTTGAGCTATGATCTGTCACAAAATGGACGACGATTACTTACCGGTGGTGGGGATGGGACGATAATGTTATGGGATTTTGATTCAGGCGACTCTTTAATGGTGATCAAGTCCTATCGCGAGCCAATTTTCGACATTCATTTCAGCCATGATGAAACCAAGATCATTTCGTCCAGCTGGGATGGTTCTATGAAAATTCACGACCTGGAAACAGGAAAGATGTTGACGTACATTGAATTTCAGACCGGTTCAGCGTACAGCATTCTTTTTCATCCTAATGATTTATATTTTTTTTCAGCGCGATTAGACAATTCACTCCAGATGTGGGAGATCGATACAAAGAAAGAAGTGCGGAGTTTTATAGGGCATACAGACATTGTTTCTTCGATTCAGCTTAGTCCTGATCAGGCAACGTTATTGAGTTCGAGCTGGGACGGAAGCATTCGTCTTTGGGATATGGGTACCGCATTGATGACAAAAAAATTTAAAGGCCATCGCGGTCCTGTGCACGTTGCTATGTTCAGTCGGGATGGTAGATGGATCTATTCGGCTGGTGCCGACAGGGTGATCAGAGTTTGGGATCCAAACACATCATCTGTAACCAGAATTTTTGAGGGGCACAAGGCGGAAATCACTTCGTTGGTATTTAGTCCCGACAACAAAATGCTCATCAGCCATAGTGTCGATGGTGTTACCAAGTTCTGGGATATAGATAGCGGCAAAGAATTCTTTGAGCACATCCATCTTGGTGAAAAAGACTGGATGGTTAAGAGCCCCGACGGATTCTTCAACGGGACTGACAATGCACGGAAGTATGTTCATTTCGTTAGCGGGCTTAAGACTTACTCTGTTGATCAGTTTTTCAATGAGTTTTATCGCCCGGAACTCCTGCCCAAGATCTTTCAGAACCGGGGAGCAAAGGATGATTCGAAGGGCATACAGGGTAAGTTAAAAAATTCACCTCCTCCTTCCGTTAAGATCGCGGTGTTGCCGGATTCTCCGGGTAAAGCAGAAGTATACGTCAGAATGATCGACAATGGAAATGGGGCCGAGAATCTTAAGGTCTTTCACAATGGAAAGAATATTGCGTTAGATCAGCAACAACAGAAATCGCCGGCCTCACGGGGTCAGGCAACTATTTACAAGCATATTATCGATCTCATCGGAGGAACGAATGTATTTTCAGCCACGGCAACAAACCGGGATAATATAGAATCCGACCCTCAGACGGTCGAATTATTTTCCGATCACGCCACCAAGAGCAGTACCTGTTATATTTTTTCCGTAGGCATCAATCAATACAAGAACAGCAAGCTCAATCTTAACTATGCCCGTCCCGATGCTGAGTCATTTGGAAAGTTGATGGACCGAAAAAGCTCGCATCTCTTCAGCCGTATCGAATTGACCACTCTGTATGACGGTCAGGCCACAAGGGAAAAGATACTTTCAACTCTTGATGAGATCGCTTCGAAGATCCATCAGGAGGATGTATTCATTTTCTACTACGCCGGTCACGGAAGCATGGTCGACAATCGCTTTTACTTTATACCCACTGAAAGCTTGCGGTTATATGATCAGGGATCGCTGAACAAAGAAGCAATAGAGGCGAGTCTTCTGCAGGAAAAGTTCAAAAAAATCAAGGCCCTAAAGCAACTTATCATCATGGATGCGTGTCAATCTGGTGGTTCCGTCGAATTACTGGCAGCGCGGGGTGCCAATGAAGAAAAGGCAATTGCTCAACTTTCAAGGAGTGCAGGCATCCACGTCATGGCCTCTGCCGGAAGTGAACAATTTGCCACTGAGTTTGCCGAGCTTGGTCATGGATTGTTCACGTATGTTCTGATTAATGCCTTGAGCGGCGAAGCAGATGGGGCACCGAAGGATGGGAAAGTTACAATTTATGAGTTGAAGTCATATATTGATGATCAGGTGCCTGAGATGACACGAAAGGTAAAAGGCAATCCTCAATATCCTTATACGTTCTCAAGAGGTCAGGATTTCCCGATCATAATTCAGGAGTGAACAATAAAATGGAATTGCAAAAGTTTAATACTAAGGAGAACTATAATCCGTTTTTTATCGTACTTTAGTTAAACTTTTTGTTATGCTATATCGAAATGGTAGAAGCTAACCCCGTCAAATATTATTTCGCCAAGTATTTTTTCCTTGGCTTCAGTGTGCTCCAATGGCTTGTTGCTAGTACTGTGTTCTTCCGACACCCGTTCAACGCCAAGACGTTCTTCATTGCTTTGGTTTTTATCACGATCGGACTGATCAGCTTTGTGTTTTTTCTTGTCATCACCGATAAGATGAGGCGAGTTGCAGTCGGAAAGAATAAGATCGTTGTCTTTGAAGGCGATCGCAACATCCGCTTTGCGTGGCCTGAGGTGAAGTCGCTTAAGATCGTACCTTTTTTCAACCTCTATAAACTGAAGTTGAAAGGTAAGAAGGGTTACATTTACTTTTTCCCATCTCAGAACATCGACCCAGCATTTGGTCTGCTTTCAAAGGACACGTCCAAAATGGGTGACATTGTCGAGAAGAGAAAGAAAGAGCTCGGCTTAAAATAGACGATCGATCACAAGCCGATCAATTCTTGCCAATCACTCCAAGCTCCCGGCCAACTTCCGTAAACGCCTGGATAGCTTTGTCAAGCTGCTGCTGATTGTGTGCAGCCGACAGCTGAACCCGAATTCTTGCCTGGCCCTTTGGTACAACTGGAAAGAAGAAGCCTATCACGTAGATGCCTTTCTTTAGCAGGCGATCTGCAAACTTCTGTGCAAGGGAGGCTTCGTACAACATAATCGGAACAATAGGATGCTCTCCAGGTTTGATGTCAAATCCAGCATCGGTCATCGCTTTGCGAAAATATGTTGTGTTCTTCTCCAGCGTATCACGAAGTATAGTAGTTTCCTCCAGCATATTGAACACTTCAATAGACGCACCTGTGATGGATGGTGCAAGGGTATTAGAAAAAAGATAGGGCCTTGATCGCTGTCGAAGCATTTCAATTATTTCTTTTCGGCCTGAGGTAAATCCTCCTGAAGCACCTCCAAGTGCCTTGCCGAGCGTGCCTGTAATAATGTCGACCCTTCCGATCACACCGCGATATTCCGGGACGCCGCGTCCGGTCTTTCCAATAAAACCAGTCGAATGACATTCATCCGTCATCACCAAAGCCTCATAACGGTCGGCCAACGCGCAAATCTTATCCAGCTGGGCTATCGTGCCATCCATTGAAAATGCGCCGTCGGTTACCACGATCATCTGCTTCGCTCCCGCCGCTCTAGCATCTTCAAGTTGTTTTTCCAAATCCGCCATGTCGTTATGCTTGAAGCGATACCGCATGGCCTTGCACAATCTTACACCATCAATAATGGAAGCATGGTTCAACTCGTCGGAAATGATCGCGTCTTCTGATCCGAATAACGGTTCGAAGACACCGCCATTCGCATCAAAGGCTGCTGCGTAAAGAATTGTGTCCTCGGTGCCGAGGAAACTGGAGATCTTCGCTTCCAGTTCCTTATGAATGTCCTGGGTTCCACAGATAAACCGGACCGAAGACATTCCAAATCCGTGGGTGTCAATTGCCCGCTTTGCAGCTTCTACAACTCTCGGATGTGATGACAGACCCAAATAATTATTCGCACAAAAATTTATTACTTCAGACCCATCACTTGTCTTTATAAGAGCTCCCTGAGGGGTAGTGATGATCCTTTCATTCTTGTATAAGCCTGCCTGTTGTATGTTTTCGATTTCTTTACGCAATGCTGGCTGCAGCTTTTTATACATATTGTCTAGCTTGTTTTTGGTTTGGGTTTGAAAACGGGTCTGGGAACAACGGGCTTCGGACTTGATGGAGTTTTCGTTACGGGTTGTTCTGGCGCAGCTTCCGCGACATTGGGTTGCTCCGCTGGTTTTTCAACGAGTGGTGGTGTAACTACTTTAGCGGGTTCGTGGTACAGCAAATACTTTCGCCGAACAGGGTTGATAAGATAAAGTTTCTGAGCTGTAAAGCTGGCCGGATGCATTTGTTCGAATTCGACCTTCCAGCTTGCCCAAAGGTCGGGTTCGGCCTTGTGAAACAGCGCCGAATCAATCTTCTTTGATATGAGATAAGCCTCAAAATCCACGGGCGCAAAGTTAATTAAAATGCTAACCTAACACATGGTAGCCAAATGGTAAATTTTGGTAATTTCGCCCGGGATTGTTTGAGGGAAATAAGGGGATAAGGGGATAAGGGGATAAGGAGATAGGGAGAATAGGGAAAGGGGGGATAGGGAATGCCTTGTAAATTGAAATAATTAGCGAAGGCTAAACACTTTAGTATTAATGGGAGGGCAGAAAATTTTAGTCATTGGGGCTGGCGGACAGTTGGGTTCAGAACTGACCCAGGGTTTATGGAGGTTGTTTGGTAAGGAAAATGTCATGGCTACCGACATTAAGGGACCTGAAGGAATATTAGGCGACGGAGACTTTGAGATTCTGGATGTATTAAATCGCGCGAAGCTTTCCGCTCTCATTCAAAAGAATAAGTTCACACAGATCTATCACTTGGCCGCTGTGCTTTCTGCAACCGGCGAAAAAAACCCGAACCTTGCATGGCATCTCAACATGGACGGATTAATCAATGTTCTGGATGTTTCGGTTGAGTATAGGGTTTCCAAAGTGTATTGGCCAAGTTCAATTGCTGCATTTGGCCCGACTACCCCCAAGATCAAGACGCCGCAAGATACGGTGATGGATCCCACAACGATCTATGGCATCAGCAAACAAGCAGGCGAGCGATGGTGCGAATGGTTTTTTCGGAACAAGGGGCTTGACGTTCGAAGTCTGCGTTATCCAGGATTGATTGGCTACAAAACGAAACCAGGCGGTGGTACAACTGATTACGCAGTTGACATCTTCTTTAAGGCTTTGACGGATAAAAGGTATGAGTGTTTTCTGAAACCGGATACTTATCTGCCGATGATGTACATGGACGATGCAGTAAAGGCCACACTGGATCTGATGAATGCCCCGGCGGAGAAAATACGGATCCGCTCAAGTTACAATGTGACCGCGATGAGTTTTTGTCCTGCAGAGATCGCTGCTGAAATCAAGAAACACATTCCCGAATTTACTATTTCATACAATCCTGATTTCAGGCAAGCTATTGCAGACTCGTGGCCCAAGTCCATTAACGATTCAGTAGCACGCATCGATTGGGGATGGGAACCAGAATTTGATCTTGAAGAAATGACTCTCAAGATCATTAAGAATTTAGCGTCCGTTCTGA
>DASVBA010000600.1:0-3961 GCA_036376095.1 Chryseolinea sp. | reverse complement strand
CTGCTGTGAGCTTTTCGCGAAGTTTCAGCTGCCTGGAAATCGCATTTCGCACTTTCAACAAGAGTTCATTCTTGTTAAATGGTTTGACCAGATAATCATCTGCTCCGGTCTGAAGGCCGTGAAGTTTACTGTCTTCAGTTGATTTTGCCGTCAGCATGATCAGTGGAATATGACTTGTCCGAATGTCGGCCTTGATCTCCTGTGTCATTTGCATGCCATCCATTTCCGGCATCATGACGTCGCTAATGATCAAATCAGGCATTTCAGTTCTTGCTTTTTCCAGGCCGACCAATCCATTCTCGGCTTCAATGAACGCAAACTCCGTTCCCATACAATCAATAATAAAGCGACGAACATCCAGGTTGTCTTCTACAACGAGAATTTGCGGGCTTCCATCTGCGGGCTGCGGTTTCCCATTGTCGCCATTCGAAGCAACATAGCTTTTATCATACTCGTGAGAATTCGCGTAAATGCCCACACTCCCGATCGGTTGCGTAGTCTTGACAGACTTGGCTTCTTCTCCCACAAGCTCAATGGGAATGGACACCACAAACTCACTGCCCTTGCCGGTTTCGCTGATCACTTCGATCGTGCCACCCATAAAAGCTGCCAATTCCTTCACGAGGGAAAGTCCGATACCCGTGCCTACTTCTTTGTGAGCTTCGCTTAATTGATGAAAGCGTTCAAAGATCTTTGCCTGATGTTCTTTTGAAATTCCAATGCCGGTATCCTTGACAGAGAATCTCAACGTAGAATCATCGACAATCGCTTTCATATGCACTGACCCTCCCGACGGTGTAAACTTTATCGCATTATTGATCAGGTTAATAACGATGGTTTCAACTTTGTCTTTGTCGTATACTATCGACTTAGGCACGACCGGAATTTCCACTGACAGTGAAACTCCTTTTTGACGTCCAAACGATTCGAATGAACTGGCAATTGCGCGAAGGAATGAATACACATCGTCTTCTGTCTTCTCCAGCTTGAGAGTACCTGCCTCGACGCGCGCCAGGTCCAACAGTTGATTGATTAGCTTTAACAACAAATCCGAATTACGTTGAATGAGCTTCAATTTTCCCCTGGTAGCCGAGTCATTGGCATATTTTTCCAAAAGCTCCTGAACGGGTCCTTTGATAAGCGTAAGTGGTGTTCTGAACTCGTGACTGATGTTTGTAAAAAATGAAGTCTTTACCCGATCAACTTCTTGTGCTTTTTCAAGGTTGAAATGCTCAAGCTTAAGATTTGCCTTCAACCGCTCCTGGTGTACAATCATTTTCCTTGCGCCAAACAATAACAGCACCGTGATAATTGCATAACAACCGTAGGCCCACCACGTTTCCCACCAGGGAGGCGTTATGATAATTGAAATGGACTTCTCTTTCATCGATCCGCTGGAAGTATAAGCGCGCAGCTCGTACGTGTAGCTACCAGGTGGTACTGCAAAATAGTTTGAAGAGTTCCCGGAAGTAATATCTCTCCAGGTGTCGTCATATCCCAGCAATCTTGCCTGAAAATGGTTCCCCTGAGGTTCACGGTAATCAGGCAACAATAAACCAATGGAGAAAGTATTTTTATCATGGCTAAGGGTGACCGGCGCAATTTCGTTTACGGGTGTTTTCAAAAGATTGGTCACATTTGAGGAGTTGTTACCGCCGTGAATAAGAAATTCCGTAAAAACAACATCCGGGGATTCTGAATTATCTTTCATTTCGTCCGGGTCGACAGCATAGTAGCCATCACCATTTCCAACCAGTATAATACCTTCCCTGGTTGTATAAATTGATCCCGGGGTTATTTTATTTTGTGCTACGCCATTTTGTTTTCCAAACTGGCTAACGACTTTTCGTGACGAGTCTATGCTTACAATGAAAGACGGAGTGGTTATCCACAAATTGGACGAATGATCTTCAGTAATTCCGAAAGTTCTATCCGTTGAAATTACAGAATGATATACCGTTTGCAGGAATTTATCGTTTTTGGCGTCGTATTGAAAAAGACCATTTTCTGATCCGGCCCATAACACTCCCTGATTGTCTATGTATAAATAGGTGCACTTTAAATTGAGGTAATTGGTGAGGCTGTCGGACTTCCTGTCCAGACGAGTAACACCTTCAGCCGTACCAATCCATAAAGATTGAGGATCATCGGCCACTTGAATAATATGGTCGCTGGCAATAGAGGTAGGATCGGTCTTATCATGTGTGTATCGTTTAAGAACCCCACCATTTCTGGAGTACTTTACCAAGCCGCCGTTCAGGGTTGTTATCCACTTCCAATCCTGGTTTACCTGGTCCTGAAGAATTTTAATAGTCGCACCCCCATCAAAGCCGAGATCCAAAACATGGTACTCCTCCGTTTTTGTGTTGAAGGCGAAAACACCATGAGATGTTCCAAGCCAAAGTAATTCTTCGTTCGCGCGATGCACATCTATCACACTTACCTGATTGCCATTTTTTTGCCGGATGGCAATTCTTTTTAAAGTCTTACCGTTGTCACTAAGGCGCAATAGTCCATGCTCTGAACCAGCCATCCAAAATGTGCCATCTTCATTCTGAAGAAATCGCTGTACAGTAGATTTAATGTCATTGACTGCAACAACCTTTCGAATTGGATTCACGCTTAACAGATCGTTTTCTTGAGTAGCAATCCACAAAACGCCGTCGCTGGAAACAAAACCATTCCAGGAATTGTCATACGGATAGCCATTACTCTTGCTAAATCGCGTAACCATGCCGCTGCCTGGATCATAACGAGTCAGGCCAGCCCACATGGTACCAATCCAGATCGCGCCAGATCGATCTTCAGTAATGAACGATATTATATCTACATCGCCCCAATACGAATCTATTTTAACCGGCGGCCTGCTTAGCTTCAGCGGTTGAGCTGGGTCATACCTATGGCGTTCAAATCTTCCCGTTTTTCGATCCATGGTATGCAGACCATCCCCGGCCGTACCTACCCAAAAAGTACCGCGGCTGTCTTCATAAAGCGACAGGACTTTGTTGCTTATCAGGCTGTGTTCATCTTTTGGATCATGCTTATATCGGGTGAACGTTCCATTGGGTTCAAGCCGGTTTAATCCACCTTCTTCGGGATCACGACTAGCCCAGGGATAGCCGGCAGTGGCTACCCAAATAACTCCTTGCCGGTCTTCATAAATATTACTTACATAATCGGTACTAATAGAGCGTTCGTTGGCGGGGTCATGTTGATAATGTTTGAATATCCCCGTTGCAGGATCTAATTGATCAAGGCCGCGACCTGTCGCCACCCATACTCTTCCCTGGCTATCCTTCAGAATAGCGTTTACGCCGTCCTCAGCCAGGCTCTGCTTATTCTTTTCGTCGTGCCGATAGTGCGTAAAGGTGTTGGTAGAAGGATTAAGTGCATCCAGTCCGTGCCCCGCAAAACCCACCCAAATAATGCCATCATCGTCTGCGTACACCACATTCATGTTAACACCACCAAGGGTGGTAGAATCAAAATTATCCTTCCGGTAAACTTTGAGGTTGCTTCCATCGTATCGATAGATGCATTTTTCGTCCTCTCCCGAAAACCACATAAACCCATAAGGATCCTGGGAGATGTTTCTGATCTTTCCCAACGGTTTTCCATAGAGGCCTTCCAGTTTGGAAAAATTGAGCTCGTATCCTGGCGATTGATCTTGACACAAGGCGGGATAAAACGCGGCCATTCCAAGGAGAATGGCAATGACAATCCACATGCGATAACTAAAGCTTTTCATATAGTATTAAGTCCTTATTTGATATTATTATCAGTACCCGGGATTTTGTTCCAGATAATCATTCTTATCTATCTCAGCTTGTGGTATCGGAAACAGAATTCGATAGTCCTCTGAGATTTTTTTATCAGGGATTCGCGCATCCGTAAAGCGGCCAAAACGAATAAGGTCGTTGCGGCGATGACCTTCCCACGAAAGCTCTCGTGCACGTTCTGC
>DASVBA010000599.1:0-11775 GCA_036376095.1 Chryseolinea sp. | reverse complement strand
TCTCGGCAAGCGGCTTCAGGCAATTCTATGAAACGGTAGTGTTCTCGAAATTTGCATCCTTTTATGAATTGTCAAAGATTGTTCTATACTTCATTATCTTTTTTAAGCTTATCAAGAGGCAGAAGTTCACTTTGGGTTTTTTTATACTTTTTCCACTTGTGTTTGTTTATGGAAGCCGGTTTGTAATTCTTGACGCAATAATTTATTTGTGCGTGTTCCTTGAACATTTCAAAAATCTGGGAGTTAAGCGTATTGTTTTCACTTGCCTGATAGGCGCAGCGGTTATCGGAGTGTACACCGCGTTTCAATTCACCAGTGATAACATGCGTGATATTCTTATGTCTTACTTCGATATCTACAGGAATCAATCGCTGGTTATAAACAAACTAATGAATGGCGAAATGGAATATTATCATGGAGAATTGTATTTCTCTTCCTACTTGAAATTCATACCGAGGATTTTATGGGAAGGTAAACCGAAACAATTTGGATTCGCTATACTTAATTATGCAATTCTCCCGGAGCAGGCCGCCGCAGGCTATATGCCCTCTTTTGGGCTAGGGACGCTATTTGCAGATTTTGGATTCTTCGGTGTTGTATTTTTTGGGGTCATGGCCGGATTCATCCGAAATTTCTTTTACCGTTTGCTCAGGACTTCCAAAAACAATATTTCTTTCTTTCTCTACATCTTCCCGTTCACGTTTGTCACCAACATATTTTTGATTTTCTATCTAGGTCTGGACTATCTGCTAAGAAAGACAAAGAAGCCCATTGTGATGGCAGACCCGCTGGGACCGACAAACTGATTGAACCAGGTGAAAAGAAAAAAGCTCGCGATAAACCTTATCAATTTTTCAGACCATCAAATTGCTGGGGCAGCGATCTTTGCGAAAAATCTTATTGGCGGATGGTTAGCTAAAGACATTTCAGCGTACGACGTAAACATCTATCATTCGGGTAACATCAACGTCAGAGAATTGTTTGCGTTTCCCGACCATTCGAATATCCATTATGTTGGTGTGTCCGTGAATAGTTTTTGGTTACGTATACTTTATGAGCAGGTGATCCTACCATTTACGCTCAGAGGATTTGATATTTATTTTGCACCAACGCCGGTAATGCCGTTGTTGAGTCCTTTTTTTAACAGGGGTCTTAAGCACATTATCACGATCCATGATATGATCCCGTTTTTTGTTAAAGATAAATATGGCAAAGTAAGATCTCGTTACGTCAAGTTCATCAGTGTTCAAGGGGCAAAACTTGCCAGTGAAGTGATAACCGTGTCGGAAAACTCAAAGAAGGATATCATACAACTTGCGGAAATTGATCCAAAAAAAATCTCAGTGATCTATAATTTCATGCCAGAACTCACCAGGCCTGGCAGGTTATCGTATGAGCCCTTCTTCATTTCGATCTCAACAATAGAGCCAGGGAAAAACATTGAGAACACAATCAAGGGCTTCAAGCTATTTTTAGAACGCACAAAAAAGCCCGAGTTCAAATTCTATTGGCTTGGTAAAATTGGATGGGGCTATTCACCTTCAATTCTCAGCGACATGATCAACAGCCTTGGATTAGAGAAGTGTTTTTTGTTGCTGGGTTATGTAAATGATGAACGAAAGAGCGAACTGCTTAGCAAGTGTTCTGCAATGGTCTATCTTAGTCATTACGAAGGATTCGGCCTTCCGGTTCTTGAGGCGTTATACTATAACAAACCAGCTGTGGTATCCGATACGTCGTCGCTTCCCGAAGTTATCGGCCGGGCCGGGATACTATGCGATAAGAACAATGTAACGGATATTGCGGATGCGTTGGTCAAGGTAACAGAAGAACTGGATACATTTGTTGGCGAAATTCCAGGTCAACTGAAGAAATTCAGCGAAACCGCACAGGTAGAAAAATTCATTAAGGTTCTAGAAAAAGGTAAATAAACAAACGTATTGTCGAGTGTTCGGTAAGCTGACAGCTAGGTTTAAATCTTTGGAGGTCATACGTTTTGGCCTCCTTGTTATGCTTGTCGTGATCTTGCCTTTCAATCTCACAACGAATTTCATTGTGCTTCCATTGCTCAGCCTGTTTTTATTGATTATAGCGAACAGGACTAATCTTTCATTTAGAATATTTCGTGTTTCAGAAAAGGCACTTTGGCTTTGTGCAATTTTTTTGATTCACCTGCTGTGGTTCGCTCCCTACATATTCAAGACCTGGTCTTTTAGTTATGTCGAGAAGTCATTGCCGTTTTTGCTGTTTCCTCTGATGATATCGTCGACGTCACTTGAGAAGGAGAAGATCAGCGTTCTTGCCCGGTTTTTTGTATGGGCTGTGTTGGTCTCTTATATTTTTTCATTGCTTGCGGCCATATATCACTATTTCTATTCTGTTCCGCGATGGGGCAGGGCCACCGACTTCTTTTTCCATGAACAGTTTACGGAGGGCCTTTTTCGTATTCACCCGACATACTATAGCTTAATGGGAAGCCTTGCGACTTTGTTCGCATTCTACTTCTTCCACAAGCGAATCCGATATGTAATTATCCTCGTTCTTTCGATCTTCATCCTGTTGATCGACGCAAGAATAACTGTAGTCGTTCAGGTATTGTTAGTCGCCTGGCTTTTCCTGAAGGATTTGTACACCGGAATAACCTTGCGCAAAATAGCGGTAGTAACTGTTGCATTGGTTTTGATCGGATTGGGAATAAATATGACTAGCTCCATCTACGATTATCCTCACCGCCGACTGGTTGTGAATCTCAATACAATGTGGGAGAGAAGCTATGCGCTCGACATCAACGATGGAGACGGAGGTATTGTCGTTCGAATGGCGATCTGGAGAAGTGCGTTCGAGGTGATTAAGCACAACTATCTTGCAGGAGTAGGCTTGGGATACGAGAAGGAATACCTTGCCAATGAGTACAGTAAAAACAATATTTCTTTCCTGGTCGAAAATCGCTTTAACGCACATAATCAACTCTTAAGTTATTTGATATCGATGGGGCTAATCGGCGTTCTGCTGTTGACCTTATGGTGGTGGCCATGCTTACGTGATGCGATCCAGGGCCGTAGTCTGAAATATTTTGAATTCTTCGCGATCATAATCATGGTTGGTCTTACAGAGTCTCTTTTTACACGCGTGACAGGTGTTGCTATTTTTTCTTTCTTTAATTCACTGCTGGTTCTAAAGGTTTTGAACAATGACAAATAGTACCTTTTCGGTATTGTTATCAGTCTACGAAAAAGAAAAGCCGGAATTTTTTAGGCATAGTCTTGAAAGTCTGCTCAACCAAACACGCATGCCTAAGGAGATAGTAATAGTAAAGGATGGAAGAATCGGCGACGAACTGGACAACGTAATAGAAACTTTCATAGCCAAACAGGGGGACCTTTTTAAAATAGCTGGATACGATGACAATCGTGGCCTTGGCCGGGCACTTAATTTTGGCATGCAACACATTACTACCCCATACATTGCGAGAATGGATACCGACGACGTCGCTGTTCCTACACGGTTTGAAGAGCAGATGTCATTCCTCGAGTCCCACCCTGACATTGACATTATAGGTTCAGCTATTGCTGAATTCGAAGATGATCCGCAGCATCCTCTACGGGCTCGTGATGTACCAGACCTGCACGAGATGATTCGTGAGAGGGCGCGTCTCACAAATCCAATGAACCATATGACCGTGGTCTTTAAAAGAGAGAAGGTTATCGAAGCTGGAGGTTACCAGCACGCTCCTTATTTTGAAGATTATGACCTGTGGATTCGTATGCTTGTCCGGGGAATGAAATTTCACAATCTGAAAAGTTCGCTCGTGCTTTCGCGATTTAGTAGCGATACGATTGGAAAAAGGCACGGATTTCAATACGGTAGATTTGAAGCAGCCCATTTCAGAAAGATGTATGGCTACGGATTTATCGACAGGTTCGGCTTAATTAAGGCGCTAGCCTTACGCTTGCCGTTGAGAGTATTACCGAAGGGACTGCTGTTGTCCATCTACATAGTTCTTCTGCGGAAGAGACATAGTCAAGTTGTTGATGGATAATTTTCGAAACACCAATTATTGCGGCGAGCGATTATGTGATTTCAGACGATGTTCCTAAATTTCCGGCCAAAACCGAATTATTACTACCGGGCCACCATTGTTTTCCCGGCGGTCAGTATCAATATAATGGAAAGGTCATGATGAATGTTTTTCTAAAGCGAGGACGGACTTCCATTCGCAGTTATGGAAAGTGAACTTCCGAAACCACGAAGTCGGATTGTTTATGGAGTTATTTCGGAATGACGAGTTACGCAGAATGATTAAGATAGCCTTGACAATTTGGTGTGTGGTTTTCAACATATTAAAGAACCGATACAAATATTTTTCGACTAACTTGCACACCTTCTTTAAAGAAAGGTATTTGTTTAGGAATAGCGGAATTATGGTTGAACACTATTTAAGGCTTCGTGATGCTGATTGAATTCTCCGTGTTAATTCCGGTGTACATTAAAGAAAATCCTGCTAGTTTAAAGACGGCTTTGGAAAGCATACTAGACAAGCAAACAGTGTTGCCTCAAGAGGTGGTGGTTGTCGAGGATGGACCAATAACGGATGCGTTAGAACAGGTCCTGACGGATATATCTGCCAAATACCCGAAAGTCATTAATAGGATAAAGTTGCCCGTCAACCAGGGTATGGGAGCTGCCATGAACGTGGGGCTAAATAATGTCTCCTATAAATGGGTCGCCAGGATGGACTCGGATGATATTGCTGTTGCTAATCGTTTTGAAACTCAGCTTGAATTCCTGAAAGCTCATCCTGAGGTAGATGTACTGGGATCTGCAATTGAGGAATTTGATCGCACACCCGGAGACCTTAAGCATTTCAGGAAGGTGCCAGAGAAACATGATGAAATCATCCGGTTAATGAAGTATAGAAATCCTCTAAATCATATGACTGTCTTTTTCCGGAGTGACATTGCCGTAAAGGCCGGGGGATACTGGTCAAAGAGGTACTTTGAAGATTATAATTTGTGGTATGAAATGAAGAAAGTGGGAGCAAGGTTTCACAACATGAGCGAAAACCTTGTGCATGTACGTGTGGGCAATAATATGGTCGGTCGGCGAAGTGGCTATGCGTATTTCACTTTTGAGCGAATCCTCCTGAAAAAGTTTTTGACAGATCGCTTTATCTCGCCTATGGAATATGTCTGGTTGTCGGGTGTCAAATTGCTTCTCAGGATTTTGCCGACTAATGTTCTGCGGGTCGTTTACAAATTTTTTCTGAGAGATTAAAGTACAGTGAAGATGATAGCATTTTTGCGGATAAGTAGTCGGGTTTTATATCTTCAGGGAATTGACGTTAGTATTGTTTTTTTGATATTCAAATGAAATAATGGCTATTTTAATAACAGGCGCCTCTGGCTTTATTGGAAGTCACTTTCACAATGCGCTTCCACAGAAAGATTTAATCAACCTCGACTTGTTAGAACCTTCGTTTCCGGCTCAATCAACATTTATCAAAGGGGATATCCGGATTGCAGAGGATATAAGTGGAGCAATTCAAGGCAGGGGCATTAAAACAATTATTTCATTAGCGGCCAAGCATCACGATTTTGGAATTGGCCATGACGAATACTTTGATACAAACGAAGACGGCACGAGAATGCTGTGCAACGCTGCATCTGAATTTGATATAAACGAAATGATCTTTTATTCTTCGGTAGCAGTCTATGGATTGCGAGAGGAGATTTCAACAGAAAGTATGGAGCCACAGCCTGATGCGCCATACGGTGCTTCAAAATTGGCTGGCGAAAAGGTCATTGTCCAATGGGCGAAGGAGAAGCCCGGTAGAAAGGCGCTGATCATTAGGCCGACGTTGGTGTTCGGAAAGAACAACATGGCCAATATGCGGAACCTCATCAAACAGATCGATTCAGGATTGTATTTCCATTTGGGCAAGGCAAACAACATTAAGTCGATCGCTTATGTCGAAAACCTTGTTCAAGCGACATTGTTTCTCATGGAAAGGATGAAACCCGGAGTTTCCATTTACAATTATGCCGACGAGCCTCAGCTTACAACGCGGGATATAAGCAACATTATTGCTGAATCACTTAATAAAAAGATAAGACTTTCCGTCCCTAAGACGCTTGGGGTAATGATGGGGCTTCCGTTCGATATTATAATCAAGCTAACTGGCAAGAATCTTCCTATTTCATCGGCGAGAATAAAGAAACTGGGCACACCTACTCATCATTCTGCAAAAAAGGTTTTTTCGGAAGGCTTCAAACCTCAATACTCGACAATTGACGGTTTAAAGAAAATGGTGGATTGGTATAAAGGTGAGAAAAAGTAACCTGCAGGACTCCCAAATCTACCCTTTTCATTATTTTTACCCACATTTGGGTTGATCTATGGCCAAGGAATTAGCCGCTGCAATAACATCTTTCGTCATCGCTTTTCTCATCGTTCCGGTGATTATCAAATACTCGTTGGCTAAAAACCTCGTCGACATTCCCGGCAGAAGAAAGATCCATAAAAAAGTGACTCCATCTATGGGTGGGATCGCTATCTTCATCGGGTTCTTTATCTCTTCGTTGATATGGCTTGACATTCAAGGCTTAGGTTACATCAAGTTTATTCTCGTGGCGTTGTTTGTTATCTTTTTTATAGGCGTCCGTGATGACCTTGTGCCGCTGAAGGCTATGGTCAAGTTGGTCGGCCAGCTCATGGCAGCGTCCCTGCTGATTTTTCTTTTCGACCTTAGGATCAAAACCTTCTATGGACTGTTCGGCGTTCACGAGTTGCCTGATATTGTAAGCTATATCATTACCTATTTTACGATCATCGTCATAACGAACTCTTTCAATCTCATCGACGGCCTCGATGGACTTGCGGGAACAATAGCAATTGTAGCGCTGCTGGCATTCGGAATATGGTTCTATCTCGTGGATGATCAGATCTTTTCAATACTTTCCTTTTCGATGCTCGGGGGTATCTTTGCATTCCTCATATTCAATTGGGAACCCTCCGAGGTTTTTATGGGAGACACCGGTGCTCTTGTCATCGGCATGATGCTTGCCATTCTGGCGATACATTTCATAAATGTGAACTACAGCCTGCCGGTTATGACCCCCTACAAGTTCAACGGCTCGGTCGGAACAGCAGCATGTATAATTATCATTCCATTAGTCGATACCCTGCGTATTGTTATACTTCGTATTTCAAAAGGGCAGTCGCCGTTTGCGCCGGATAAGAGCCATGTTCACCATGCAATCATGCGGTTGGGGATGACCCACAGTCAGACTACCCTCACGCTCGCAGGTGTGCAAATCCTTTATATCGTGCTTGCCATCACCTTCCAGGAATTTGGTGACGTCTACGTCCTCTCCGGATTGTTGGTGCTTTCTTTTCTATTAAGCGTGACACTGGACAGGCTTATTATCAGCCGGCTGTCGGATTGATGTGGTGCGTTTTCGTACTAGCTCGGTCCGGCTCAAAACATTAATTTTGAGGTTTGTTATATAAATCGAATGGAAGAACGGATCAAATCTTTGCTAAATGAGGTGAACGGGTTTGCCGAGAACGGCAAGCAGGCACTGGAGAACTTTCGGATGAAATTTATCAGCCGCAAAGGTGTAGTCAGCGAATTGTTTGAGGAGCTGAAACGGGTGCCCGCTGAACAGAAGAAAACGGTGGGAAAGATCCTCAACGAGCTCAAGCAAGCTGCGGAGACAAAATTGGCAGAACTGACGGAACAGCTGGAAGCAGCACCACAGTCAGGCACCGATATTGACCTTACGTTGCCTCCAATCCCAAATCAGATCGGGAATCTCCATCCCTTAACGCTTGCCCGTTACCGGATCATAGAAATATTTGAACGACTCGGATTTAATGTGGCTGATGGTCCGGAGATCGAAGACGACTGGCATAATTTTTCCGCGCTCAATTTTCCGGAAAATCATCCGGCCCGCGAGATGCAGGATACCTTTTTTATCGAAAAGAAAGACAGTTCCAAAGGCGGTCAGGATATTCTGTTAAGGACCCATACCTCAAACGTCCAGATCCGGCTGATGCAAAATCAAAAGCCTCCCATCCGGGCGATCATGCCTGGGCGTGTCTATAGAAATGAGGCTATTTCTGCGCGTGCGCACTGCTTTTTCCACCAGGTTGAGGGACTTTATGTAGACCGAAATGTCGGGTTTGCGGACCTCAAGCAGACCTTGTATCATTTTGCAAAAGAGATGTATGGCAAGGACACGAAAATCAGGTTCAGGCCATCATTTTTTCCTTTTACAGAGCCCAGCGCCGAGATTGATATTTCATGCCTCATCTGCAAGGGTACCGGCTGTAACGTTTGTAAACACTCCGGTTGGGTGGAAATAGCGGGCTCCGGAATGGTGCATCCTAATGTCTTAAAGAATTGTGGCATCGATCCTGAAGAATTTACGGGATTTGCGTTCGGGATGGGTATCGAAAGGGTGACCATGCTGCGTTACCAGATCAATGACCTCCGACTATTTTCTGAGAATGATGTTCGCTTCCTGCGTCAATTTCAATCGGTGATGTAGGATGGCACCCAAATCCATCAAAAATATCGCCATCGTTGGTGCAGGTGTCATGGGACAGGGTATCGCCCAGGTCTGTGCAACAGCGGGATATCCCGTGCTGCTATACGATATCCAGGCCGATCTGACAAGGGGAGCAATTGCAGCTATTCGCAAGAATCTTGAGGGTGCGGCAGCCAAGGGAAAGATCACTTCTTCAGCCAAGGATGAAGCGCTTGCGCGTATACAGGCCGTTGGGGATTTCAGGCAATTGCAGGTCGACCTGGCTATCGAAGCGGTTATTGAAAAGAGGGAAGTAAAACAGAAGATCCTTTTGGAGCTGGAGAAAATAAACGCGCTCGATTGTCTACTGGTGAGCAACACCTCTTCGTTCCCGATAACACAACTTGGTTCCGTGCTCAAGCACAAAGAAAGATGCGCAGGCCTCCACTTTTTCAACCCCGCGCCCGTTATGAAGTTGGTGGAGATCGTTAGAGGTGGCGCAACGAGCGATCTGACAATCAAGAAACTGAGTGCTTTTGTTGAGAGTATCTCGAAAACGCATGTAATGGCAGCAGATTCCCCGGGTTTTATTGTTAATCGCGTAGCAAGATTTTTTTATACGGAATCGCTGAGGATCGTTGAGGATGGGGTGACTGATTTTGAAACCGTAGATGCCCTTCTAAAGTCGACGGGTTTTAAAATGGGGCCCTTCCAGCTCATGGATTTGATCGGCGTCGATACGAATTTTGCCGTTACTACAGCCATGTATGATGCCTTCTATCAGGATCCTAAGTTCAGGCCCAGCCGGCTACAGCAACAGAAAGTTGATGCCGGTCATCACGGCAGAAAAAGTGGCAAAGGTTTTTATGACTATCCGGCATAAGAAAATAAGCTCTCTCCCAGGTTTTATCACACTGTGCCTCGTTGCGATTACGGCTTGTGCTCCCAATGATTATGATGATCCTATCCCCTATGCGCCATTTCCGGATATTGTATTGAACCTTAACTTACCCCAATACTTTGGGCTAAAAACGACAGGTACAACGTTGGCGGTAGGCGGTGGAGTAAGAGGTATCATTATTTATTGTAGGGCCGGCGGCGATTATGCAGCCTACGAACGCAATTGCTCCTATCATCCCAATGACGCCTGTGCAACTGTCAATATCGATGCCTCAAACCTGTTCTTGGTCGATCCATGTTGTGGTTCGACCTTTGATCTGAATACCGGTATGCCTACTGGCGGCGTGGCAATCCGGCCGCTTGCGCAATACAAGACAACTTTTGACGGCGTCTTACTCACTATCTCGGACGAACGGATCGAGTAACTGCTATGCGGAGTTTCGCGCCGCGTTGATGATCCCGAACATGCATCGCAGTACAAGCTTTTGATAGATTTTTTCGTACTGCCTTTCGTTTTCATCAAGAGCTCGCAATTGTTGCAGTGCAAACTGTTGAATGGTGATCAGCGGAAGAACTATCTTCTCCCGAAGCTTTACAGAATCGCGATTGAGTGGATTGTTCTCCATGAGTTCTGAAAGCCCTGATACCTCAAGGATCATTTGCGTAGACAACTTGTGTTCGGCAAACATTTTCTTCCACAATTCCGAAAACTCTTTGTCCTTTGCGAGGTATGCCGTGGCCGGATAATAGGTTTTTGTCAACGACATCATGCTGTTGCTCAGCAACGTTCTGAAAAACAATGATTGCTTGAACAATGTCTTAAGCTCACGGAGTTTGCCTTGTTTCTTCAATTCCTTAACAGCCGATCCCACGCCGTAAAATCCAGGAATATTCTGTTTCATCTGAGCCCAGGATCCAACGAATGGAATGGCCCGAAGGTCTTCAAATTTTAAGCTCCCCTGACTTCTCTTCACCGGACGCGAACCAATGTTAGTGTCTCCGAAATACGATAATGGTGTAATTTTTTCTAGGTAAGGGACAAACTTCGGATGTTGTTTCAGATCGAGGTACGCCTTGTGCCCTTCCTCTGCGAGTGCATTTAGCAGATTAATCTCACCACCGATCAGTTTGTTCTTTCTCTTGAACACTGAGTTTTCGATCCCTGCAGACAACAACTGCTCGAGGTTGAACAGGCACGACACCGGCTTCCCAAAATTTGAGCTGATGGTTTGACCCTGAATTGTGATCTGAACTTCTTTATCCTCTATCGTATCTCCCAACGACGCATAAAAGTCGTGGGTATTGCCTCCTCCCCGGGCTGGCGGTCCTCCTCGGCCATCAAAAAAGACTGCTGTGAACCCATGATCCCTGGTGATGCGAGTTAGATTTTCTTTTGCCTGAAAAATGGACCAGTTTGCCCTTAGATAACCGCCGTCTTTGGTGCCGTCGGAAAATCCGAGCATAATCGTCTGCTTGTTCTTTCTCCTGGCAAGATGTGCGCGATAGGCAGGTATACCGTATAAAGCGGTCATTACCGTAGGGGCATTCGCGAGATCTTCAATGGTTTCGAAAAGAGGGACGATATCAAGGTTCAAGGCTTCATTCTTACCCAGCACAAGATAAGCTAGCTGATATACCCTCACCACGTCAAGAGCTGACTGGCAATTGCGGATCACATAGCGATGACATCCCTCCGGACCGTTCTCTTCCTGTATCTGACCAATGACGTTTATGCTTTCGATAAGCTCAGTCACAAACTCGTCATCGAATTTCATCGACGAGGGTTTGAAGTCCAGTGCTAACAGAACGTCTATTTTTTCATCCTCCGAAAGTTTATCGAAGTTTTTAAGGCTTTTATTTTTTGGTTTCAACTTTTCCAGAAGCGCTTCCCACACGTATGCATGTTTCCGGCTGTCCTGCCGTATGTCCATGCTGGCGAAATAGAAACCGAATATCCGCACCTTTAGGATGAAGCCATCAAGGAGGTTAAGGAATAAGCCTTTGTGATCCCTGATCAGGACTTCCCTCGCTTCAAACAAGTCGTTCAAAAGTTCGTCGGGATGATGATAGATCTCGCCATGGCCTCCGCCATAGGCCAACGGGTATACTTTGCGCTCACCCCGGGCTATAATGTGATCAACGCCTTTGAACGTAAGCCGTCTCTTGAGTATACGCAGGTCGCGATGGTAACACTTCAGCAATGTCTTCCGCAAATGGTGGGCTACACGCAATGTAATTGAATGCGTTACAAATGGGTTACCGTCGCGGTCGCCGCCGGGCCAAAAACCGATTTTGATAAGATCATAATTGACCCACTCTTCCAGCTTCATATCGAGTCCCGTCA
>DASVBA010000585.1:0-4251 GCA_036376095.1 Chryseolinea sp. | reverse complement strand
GTTCAGTTTGGATTCATAAGCGGAACATTTGTATTCGCTGTTTTAACGATCGCAGACCGGTTCTCACCTTCGCGGGTCTTTTTCGTAAGCTCAATACTGGCAGCATTGTGCAATATGGGAATAACGATCAACGGCATTGACTCAAACGCCCTTCTCCTCTTTCGTTTTCTGACAGGATTTTTTCTCGCGGGCATTTATCCTGTAGGAATGAAGATCGCTTCCGATCACTATCAAAAAGGATTAGGGAAGTCACTGGGTTTTCTGGTGGGTGCATTGGTAGTCGGCACGAGCTTCCCGCACTTGTTAAAAAGTATTACGACAGACGTTCCATGGAAAGCAATAGTTATTTCTACGTCGATATTATCCTTTACCGGTGGATTGGCTATGATCGTATTGGTCCCTGATGGACCATACCGAAAACGCGCTCAACGATTAGACGTAACTGCTTTTCTTCGCGGGTACTCAAACAAGAATTTCAGGTCCGCTTCACTAGGATACTTTGGTCACATGTGGGAGCTCTATGCGTTCTGGGCATTTTTACCAGTAATGCTTATGGCATTCAGCAACCGCACAGGTCTTAACCTGAATGTTCCCCTGCTGTCCTTTGCTATCATTGCCAGCGGCGGACTTGCGTGTATGATCAGCGGCGTACTCTCCCTTCAGTACGGGCCGAAAAGAGTTGCAACGCTTGCCCTGCTCAGTTCTTGTCTGTGTTGTCTGTTTTCACCCCTCCTCCTCTTGGGCAATTCCGCTGTACTGCTAATTATTTTTCTCTTGTTTTGGGGAATGACTGTCGCTGCCGACTCTCCGTTGTTCTCAACGATGGTTGCTCAGAATGCAGGGGAAGAATCAAGAGGCTCTGCGCTCACTATAATGAATTGTATCGGATTTTCAATTACCATCGTAAGCCTGCAGTGTACAAGCTTTTTACTGACCTTCTTCAATCCTGAAATTGTTTTTACTGTGCTGGCATTAGGACCGATTCTTGGCCTGATCGCACTGATCGGAAATAAATCACAGTAATTACTGTTGAGCATCGCGCGATGTCCAACCTCCTCACATTTCTACGTCGCAGATTATTAATTGGGTATATTGGCGATAATTTGGGTTACCATTCCCATATGGAGAGTATCGAACGTCTCTGGTTATCTGAATTGTAAAAGTTAACTGAAATTTATATGAAAAATCTCTTCGCCTTTGCGCTCATCGTTATTGTTGCTGTTGCTTGTGATGATGAAAGCGATGTTACACCAACAAATACAACCCTTTTAAATGTAGAAGTCGATGGTTCATATGAGACTGATGAACTTGATAACTGGGTAGTGGTCCACGATGACGATGGACGTTTGCTGGCCTCGCAGAGCTTCGAATCGAATATGAGTTTTGAGCTTGATACGGACCTGACTGTATCCGAAAAAATCACCGTCACAACAATTGGACACTACTTTCGAAATGGTGTCCACTATTATTCTGTTTTCAGTTATGCGAAAGTCGACAAAGGAAAGACGATGGTTATCAAAACAAACTTTGGCAATACGCATACAATGACGGGAACACTCCAGGTGACTGCCAGTGACGTGTTAAATTACCAGCGGCACTCAATCAGTGCGGGTCTGGGATCGTCTGGATCCGGCTCATGGAGTAGCGGCACAGACATTCTGGAGATGCAAACCAATACGTATGCCGGATTTTCCAAGTACATCGTTTCCATATCCAGCGGCTCTGAAATGAGATATAAAGTGTTAAACAACGTTCAGGCTAATGAAAGTTACAATTTCTCTTTCAATGACATGTTGCCATTCGACAAGACCGTCACGTTCACATTTCCAACCTGCGAGAATGCTACTTTGTTCGTAAACGGTAGTGATCCTGGTCTTGCACTCACCCCCAACAGTTTCAATCTGCTGACGCTTTTCGGCAGTGAACTGCGATCAACTCTTCAAGCCCCCTATCTCAACAGTCTGACGAACTATGTCACAGGGCTCACTCTGACCTATGTGGACTACAGCCTGGAATATGGCAACATAGGTTCTATTCCCGACCCGAACATTACGTGGCCAGTCAAAACAGATTTTGTTATCACCGCTTCATCACTCAATGATTACTCAATAACGGCCACGAAGCCTTATGTATGGAGAACAGGTACGTGGCAATATTTTGACGCCACAAACTTCACAAACTGGGTAGTCTATTCTCCCACGGATGAACAGGCATTTGCCGAGCTGCCTGCCGATATCGTTGCTCAGCATCCGGGGCTTTCACCATCCAAGATGGTTTATAAGGTCTCTAAGATTTACACCCAGGCTGCCCCGTATGACGATTATGTGGATGCCAGCTTCGCGTCTGCGTCTCCACAATTTTTGCAGGGCGTAACGATTGGAATAGGGTTATAAAGTACTTGGCGACTATCACGACGCAGTCCGCTCAGACTACAGTTTACGATCCGATTAATTCCATCCACAACCGTCCCGCGACACCACAAATGTGGTACCTTCGGGTGGAAATCGTTTACCAAGGGTCAAACATGCCCTATCAAATTGGGAATGGCAAAATGGAATCTCTTGAATTTATCGGAACCGTTCATACACCACTGAAACAAATCGGTGACTGCCCGTTGCAGGAATCTGAAGGTGCCCCTGCGGGGATTATACGCATTCATGAAAAATACTTGAGGGCGATGTCTGGACTAACACGCGGGTCGAAAGTGGTGCTGCTAACGTGGCTTCATCAGTCCGATCGCAATACGCTGACCACCAAACCGAGAAACAATCCGAACGCAGAGACCACCGGTGTATTTGCTACCCGTTCACCCGACCGGCCCAATCCGATCGGATTGCACGAAGCTGAGATCTTAAGCATCTCTCCCAACGGAGAAATAATTGTTTCCAACGTTGAAGTACTTGACGGCACACCCTTGATTGATATAAAGCCTGCCTTGTGAATAAGGAATGATGATTGAACGATGAGTAATGTTTGATCAAGAAATACTTGAGGGCTATTTTTCCTTGACAACAAGCTGAATTTGATCAAAATCAACTTCACCTTGAGTATCTCCCAGCATTACCACAAAGATTACCATATAGATTATCTTCCTTGTATAGCACGGGATAGTTAGCTCTTCAGTGTGATCAATCAATTCACCTGATTTGGGATTATTTTCAGTGGTCAGCCGAAAAAGCTGTTCGGTGTAAGACCCCTGCTTACCCTGCGGCGCATGATATGCCCTGACCGATATGACTGCTCCTTTACCGGTAAGCATAGTTGAGTTCATCCTCACTTTCAATTTCACCTCTGCACATTCAGGAATAGCAAGGCTTTGAAACTGCTTGAACCAGTACCCATTCTTATCTGTGTTGATGGTTGGACTCGTAGCGATGGTCAAAACATTATCAGGTCCTTGTTGGCCAAAATAATTTCCTCCTATAGAATCAAAGAACCAATCCTCGTCATCCTTTGTGAAGTTATAAAGCACGGGGTTGACTTTAAAGTCCTGACCGTAATTAATACATTTCTCCAGGGCCACTAACGGATCAATTAATTCAGATATATAGTATGTTCTCTTTTCTTGCTCCGTGTCATCATATATGCGCCAGCTGTTTGTAGTCGAATTCATCAGCGACAAAGGAGATCCATCGCATTGTTTTGCTTCGTCATGCGCTCGTAGAAAAAAAGCATGACCAATTTCGTGAAAGAACAGGTTTTCTTTCTCTATATCGCTCTTTCCTGCCCAATTGCAATAATTTGATTTTGATATCTCTATCCGCCTCATTCCAGCTCCATCGTAGTTAGAGTATCCGTAACCACAATAAGTATTATTATTGACCTTAACTTCATCCACATACGCAACCTGGATCTTCGATAGGTCAAAGTCATATCCAAGCTTTCCCGCTTCTTGCTCAAAACGATCCAGGTAGATCTTCAAATCAGGATACTCGGACATTTCCTGATCTTCGGAGCAAGAAGACAGGCCAATCAGGGTTAGTAACACGTACCTCAATAAATTGTATATTCTCATGACAACGCAGTGGATTTCAACGGTCATTTCTAATTTAGAATTTTTTCTCCACTATTTATGCATGCAACTCTTGTCCTGTTCGCCCTGTTGTTGCGTCCGCTCTTAATCAGTCGTTCTCCAAAATTTGCTTCAGTTGGCTTCTATAGTCTTGATTGTCAGTCATTCCGTTATGTCCTTGTCCATGTAGAGTGACCAGCTCGATCTTGTTGTCAAACTCCTTTTTTAGTTTTAATGAC
>DASVBA010000565.1:0-3534 GCA_036376095.1 Chryseolinea sp. | reverse complement strand
CGCGCCTCAATCAAAGAAATTATGATTACCGGGCGTCTATGGGTGCGTTGCTTATATATATGGGCTATTACGATCGAGGCAAGGATATTCTTGATACAGCGTTTCAACAGATCACTGACCTCACCTGGTGGCAGGTACTTGCATTCAGCTTTTACAGTTTCATCAGAGAACGATATCAGGATGCTATTTTTTGGGCGGACCGAATTGAAATGAGTGTCGAACAAATCCCGCTCATCAAAGCCGCCTCCTTTGCGTACCTGGATGAATACGATCGTGGAATCGAGGCGTTAGATATGCTTGAGTCCGATAAATCCGTCGAAGACCTTCTATCGACACAGCACCTTTCACGACAATTTACCCTTAAACCCATAACCGAAAAGATCCAGCAGGGCCTGCAAAAGCTGATCCAGTACAAAGCCGTGGGCGTCACGGGGTAAGAGAGATCTTCCTCGCGTTGGTTGCTCCACACCAGCTACCATTCAATTATTCATAGGACCGACCATAAATATCTATCCTGGAAATCAGTTATCCTGTTTCACTGTGATTAACGGTGTTTAACTATCTTATTCTGATCCATCCTGCTAACTATGTGGAGAACCTCCACGAAACAGCGAGTTACCAATTTTGGAAAGTTGTGAGTTGATTGATCATGAAGAAGGAAATATACATAACGATCTTTTTGTTTGCGCTAATGCTGTTTGTGCTTGCTTTTACAGTAGTGCGTGGCCATGCGATCGACATCGATTCAACAAAAAAAATAAGATCTCAGGTTATCACTAAAGACCATCAAATACTAACGAATCTAACCTTATATACAGGCTTCAATACATCTAATAATCGAGCGACCGGGGTACGAGCTGATCTTTGCGCTCTATCCATAAGGTCTTTAAACGGGGTTTGCAGGCTGTGAATCGGAGCAGCCAATTTTAATTCAAGCTGCTCCATTCACTCGTCGTATACCTGTAAGATCAGTCCAGCACTAAAAAAATATTCTCAGACCCTTTCTAAACGTTTTCCCGGCAGATGCAGCCGGGAAACGTTTTCTTTTTTGTCGATACGTTGATCAATTTCAAATTATAATCGATCGGAATATATGTGAGTCGTCTGCACATGTGTCTTTTGCATCGGTTGTTGGCAGGAAAAGGAACCTACGACCGACAAAAAGCAGAAGTTCAGAAACAGTCCTGAACGTTGTTCTCAATAACTTAAAAAACTTAACGATACGATGACGCAAAAGACAAAAGCTTACCGATGAGCGTTCAAAAACATGACGGGTGAAAAAAGAAGAGGTAAGAAGTTGAAAGCTAAGGCAAAGAGAAGACGAAAAAGCGACCGATAGCCTTCACTAATTCATAAACGAGTTGTCCAGCCTGTTGTTAGTGATGTAACGACAATTGCATAACGATGATCTTCAGTATTGTTAAAGCGCGGTCGAAAAAGTGTGTCAGACACACACATATTTAACTCTTGACAGGGCGAATAATAGTAATAACTTTACCATCACCGCACGCCCTTTTTAAATTCAATATTATGAAACGCAGAGAGATCGTAAAGAATTTAACAGTATTGCCTTTTGCTGGAAGCATTCTGCCATTTACATCGTCAGCAAACCCGGCTGATCTTGTACAACCAGCGTCCGGTCCGCTTGAGGTCGGCCCCAACATTTATCAATCAATTGGTGTCGAGCCGGTCATCAATTGTCGAGGGACATTTACGATAATTGGAGGTTCGGTAGAACGGCCTGAAGTCGTAGCAGCGATGAAAGCAGCATCAGGGTTCTTCGTTCAATACGATGAGCTCGCATTTGGGGTGGGCCGGCGACTCGCAGAAGTGACCGGCGCGGAATGGGGAATGGTATCATCCGGATGCGCTGCGGGATTAAAGCATGTTACTGCCGCATGCGTGACAGGTGGAAACCCGGAGAAACTAATTCGAATACCGGACTTGTCGGGATTTGAAAAGACGGAAGTTATTACGACAGGTTATTCAAGGAATGCGTATGATCATGCCTTACGCAATATTGGTGTTGAGCTTATCACAGTAAACACAGCTGAAGAACTTGAACGCGCGATAAACTCCCGGACGGCATTAGTTTATCTCATGGCCTGTGAAGATTCGGATCCGGGCAAACCACTTTCACTCGAAGTGATTTCATCCATTGCCAAACCCAAGAACATTCCAATTCTTATCGATGCAGCGGCAGAAATTCTTACGATACCCAATGTCCATTTGAAACAAGGAGCTACGATCGTTGCTTACAGTGGTGGCAAGGCCATATGCGGACCTCAGTGTGCAGGGTTATTACTTGGAAACAAGGATATCCTCATGGCCACGTGGCAAGCAAGTTCACCGCATCATGGTCCGGGACGGGATAACAAAGTTGGCAAAGAGGAAATGATGGGAATGCTTGCTGCTGTGGAGGCGTGGGTAAAACGCGATCATCAGGCGGAGTGGAAGACATGGCTTTCCTATCTCGATAACATCTCCAAACAAGTAAGTAAAATCAATGGAGTCACCACCAGCGTGCACGAACCAACTGCGCTGTCCAACCGCTCCCCTACACTACGCATTATGTGGGACCCTGACAAATTGAATATCACGGGCGATGAAGTAGCCGAGAACTTTGCCCGGAACAAGCCGAGGATTGCTGTCGGAAGCCGCAATGAAAACGGCGTAACCTCCATCATCATAACATCGGGACAGATGCAGCCCGGTAATGACAAGATAGTTGCTGAACGAATAGTCAGCTTTTTGTCTCAAAAAAGACCCGCAAGGAGCACAACAATGGCTGCGCCCAGCGCTACGATCAGCGGACACTGGGACGTTGCTGTCGATTTCTTCACAAGCACAAGCCATCACAAATTTTATATCGAGCAGGATGGCAACTGGATCCAGGGAACACACACGTCGGATTTTTCAGTGCAGGAAATTATGGGCATGGTTGAAGGCGATCAGGTCAAACTTCGCAGTAATTTGCGATTGCCCGGCGATGGCATCACCTACATGTTCTCCGGAACTATTTCAGGAGAAACTATTGCCGGCTCAATCTATCTCGGTGAATACCTCACGGCAAAATTCACGGCGAAAAAGAGTGTATATAAAACTGAGCGCAGGAAAGTTGTAATTCCAGGTGGCCCACCACTTGCGACCTGATTCAGCATCATTAGTATTCGTTTCCTTTCTCGATGTAAAATTAAATCAAACCAACCAACGACATGCTCGTTCAGAAATTGCGCGTCCACTTGATCAGCACAGCATTCATTTGTCTGTTAGCTCAGCCTGCCGCTTTTACCCAAGCGCAAAACATCGACATACTGTTGAAGGGTGGTCATGTGATTGATCCAAAAAATAATATCGACAAGGTGATGGATGTCGCCATCGTTGATAACAAGATTTCACAGGTAACCGAAAACATACCGATCACAAATGCCAAGAAGGTCATCGATGCAAAGGGAATGTACGTCACACCAGGTCTTGTGGATATGCACGTTCATGTCTATCCTGGCAATGATTTGGATGCCTACATCGCTAACG
>DASVBA010000560.1:0-6438 GCA_036376095.1 Chryseolinea sp. | reverse complement strand
GGAAAACATTGGAAAGAAAAACGAACCCAACGATCGCCAAACACACATACAGTAAAGTTTTAACCGGTCCCTCGTTTCGGGCAATTTCGGTAAAGTGGTATTCAAGCCATGCTTTGAAATAGCTCGTGGAAAAAGAGAATTCTGCCGGTGCCGGAACTACCTTCTCCATATCCTGCAGGAATAGGACGTCAAGCATATACTTCGTTAATCCAAGATAGCTGGCGCTGAATAAGGCTGCCAATATCGAAAAGATCAAAAACTTGAAGAGTTGCGAACCCGCGTGCGGAGCGTATTGAAGGATTCGTAGATAGATTTTCATCGGATGGCTTTAAAACTCATAAAGTCGTTTTGGAATATTCCAGCGTAAAGCTAATGAACTTATGGTCGTATTATTATTGTATAACGGAAGCTCACATTCACTCTTTCTTATCATGAATGACGCATCGATGAACAAATTATGCTTCAAATGCCACGATACTGTCAATGTTCCGAAAATTATGTCGTTAGCTAAACCTTGTCCGATCTTATTGTCATACTCCTGTTGCCGTGTTGAATTACTTTTCAAGATGTCGGAGCCCCAGTTCACATCAGTGGAGTCACGTCCAATGTTCACAAACACAAGTTTCCCGACTACAGTCAACCTGGGAATAGGTTGATAGCGAAGAATCCCCACCACTTCTTTGAAGTTTGCTCCCAGCGGATGAGCGATCGATTGCCGGTAGCTTGAGTAATTTCCGAACTTTGTATTATGGGAATAAGTGTATGGACGCACGACATTTATTTCACCCTGCAGGTCCAGGTTAGAGACGCCAAAAGCATCTATATATTTTGCACCCGCCTGCACACCGAACTTATTCGCCCACCAGCCATCTCCTTCCTTAATATGATCGAGCACGAATTCATCCAGCACAAACTGTCCATATACAGAAAGTTTTCTAACCATGTTCCATTTGAAGTCTAACCCCAACAAGACGTTATCCGTGCTTCCGTTCTGTTGTTCTATGGCGCGATAGAATATTACCGGATTAAGGTAATCCAGCCGGAAATGATCTGTAGACGCAGAATCGTCCGGGCTAAAGGCCACGGATTCGAAAACCCCGATGTTCAGTTTCTTGCCGATGTTGATACTCAGATGGTGAAGTGCGGTGAATTTGTTGGGATAGCCCCCGGGCTCCGACTTCAATCCTCCCAGGCTACCGGTAACGTCGGCTGTCATCTGATTCAGGAGGAAGAGATAGTTCAGCTTCCAGATTTTCAGATCCCCTTTTATAAACCAGGCCGGCGGCGAGAAATCCGAAAAGATCAGGGACCGGTAGCCATTGCCGATAAAAAAGCGGTCGTGTCCGAATTGGAGGTTAATATGTTTTGTCGCTTCGAATGAAATATATCCTCTGGCCTGGAAAAAATCGACCCCTTTGCCATCCTTGAATTCCTTCCAGAATCCTTCATGCGGAATGACGGGGTTCAGAGACATTTGTTCCCAGACGTAGGAAGGCAGCACGGCTTGATTGTCCGTCAGGTACGAATAGAACCCTACTTTTTTGTCGACCATACCTCTGAACTCGACGCCCCGGGTATTGATGAAAATGGGATCGTCGCGGCGGGAGTCATTTCCTGCCCCGAGATAAAGTACCGGATTGATGTGCAGGTCGAAGGCGTCCTCATCAACGTAAAAAAGATCTGATTTCTTTTTGTAAAGGGCCTTCAGGAACGGTTTTCGGGAATTGCTCGATTCAGCGCGAGACCACTCCCAGCTATCATTATTGTAATAATCGCGATTAAATCTGTCGGAGCGCGATGTGAAGAGGCTGTCGGTATGGAGGGTATCAAGAAACTCCACGATATCGGAGCGTTTGTAGGGTTTTACCGCGGTAAACAGCTGCGAGCTCACTCTTCCAGATTTGACCTCATAGCGGTCGATGCTATGGTAATAGTCTTCGTTAAGGGGTGCGTAGGTGCTTTGGGAAAATGCAAACGATGCCAACGCGCAAAAAATAACCGTAAGGAGGCCAATTCTCATTGTTGAAAAGTATTAAATAGCGGGCAAAATAAGCATTTGGGCTCACCCGCTAAGCCATTAAAATTTACAGAATTCATCCCTTGTTTATCCCTCACGGCTACTTATCTTTGCAGTCCTTTTAGGGAAAAACACGAGAAATTGATATGAAAAAAGGCATTCATCCTGATTACAAAGAGGTTATCTTCTGGGACACCTCAAGTGATACAAAATTCAAAAGCCGCTCTACTTCACATTCAAAGGAAATGATCAAATGGGAAGACGGCAAAGAATACCCTGTCATCAAAGTGGAGGTTAGCTCCGCTTCGCATCCCTTTTTCACTGGCAAGAAGCTGTTCGTAGACACTGCGGGCCGTGTGGAAAAATTCAAGAACAAGTATCAAAAGAAAGCTTAAATACTTCTTTCGATGGAGAGAAAAGCCTTCGTTTCACGAAGGCTTTTTTATTTTTGAAGAATGAACCTCATACTATTCGATGACCCCGATATCCGCATCAATCTGTTGCCTTTCACCTTCACGCGTCCGGTCGCATGTCTTCGCGTAGGTATTCTGACGATCGGCGAAAAATGGGAGAAATGGCTGGGTTCAACACCCTCTTTTAAAACCGAGGGTTATCTACAGGAGAAATATCCCCTGAAAATGACCGGCGACAGTTTACTGGTCAACGGCGGGGTCTGTCCTGATCCTCAACTTGCAGAATCGGTCAGGTTGCTCCCGTCAGGATTCTTTCTTGTGAAAGGAGCCTTGCTGATCGCCGCCCGGAACCCTGCACCTGACATGAACAGTCACAACACGGTGGAATATCCGGGTGATATCGTTGTCATTGATCGGCCCTGGAAAATATTCCGTGAAAACGGAGGTCAACTGAGAATTGATTTTTCTCTGGTTACCGCCGGCCGAAAGTCAGCGCCTATCAACGATCCCCATACGCGTGTCTATGCAGAGCATAATATATTCCTTGAAGAAGGAGTTTATCTACGGGCCGCAGTGCTTAACGCGGAGACGGGACCGATCTATTTAGGAAAGAACAGTATTGTTCAGGAAGGTGCAATTATTCGTGGTGCATTTGCACTGGGCGAAGAAGGTCATATAAACATGGGCGCGAAAATAAGAGGAGATGTGACGGTGGGTCCGTACTGCAAAGTCGGTGGCGAAGTAAGCAACTCTGTTCTTTTGAGTTACAGCAATAAATCACACGACGGATATCTTGGTAATTCGGTGATAGGTGAATGGTGCAACCTTGGGGCTGACACGAACACGTCAAATCTGAAAAACAATTATGATGCGGTAAAATTATGGAATCACGGTGTGCGCGATTTCGCTGACACCGGGCTTCAGTTCTGTGGACTAATGATGGGCGATCACAGCAAGAGTTCGATCAACACGATGTTCAACACTGCAACAATGGTTGATGTTTCGTCGAATGTTTTCGGTACGGGATTTCCGACCAAGTATATCCCTTCATTTGCATGGGGCGGATCAAATGGATTTGTTACCTTTCAACCTGACAAAGCGCTTGAAACTGCTGAAAGAGTTATGTCGCGCCGAAACGTAGTGATGAGTGACCTTGATAAAGCAATTCTTTTACACATATACGAAACTACTGCTGCCGGCAGGATTTGGGAGAAATAGGTGATATGAGATTTTCTGCTATCCCGGGATTGTCTGAAGAAAAATCTTTTTTGCTCGAGGCGGCAAACAGTAATCACATTGCACACGCGCAGCTTTTTGTCGGGACCGATGGCGCATTGAACCTATCGATGGCCATTGCGTTTGCAACTTATATTCATTGCGAGAACAAAAACGCCGGCGATTCATGCGGCAACTGCCCGGCTTGTTCCAAGAACGACAAGTTGATCCACCCCGATACTCACTTTGTGTTTCCGTTGAGCAACGTGAAGGGCGATAAGGATGACGAACGATTCAAAGCGGAGATCATGAAGTCATGGAGATCTTTTCTGACAGAACAGCCATTTGGCAATCTTGACGACTGGACCAGCTACTACGGCGGCGAGGATAAACAGGCGTTGATCTCGCGGGAGGAAAGCCGGGAGATCATCAAGGCATTGTCGTTAAAGCCTTTTGAGAGCAAATACAAAGTGATGATAATATGGCAGCCGGAGCTTATGCATCCATCCGCTGCAAATGGCATCTTGAAAATTCTGGAGGAACCTTCACCGCATACGTTCTTTATTTTAGTCACTAATGCGGCTGATAAACTATTGCCGACAATAATATCACGTACACAAATAGTAACAATTCCGCTCCTGAAGGATGAGGAGGTTGAACGGACGCTTATAGAACGATATGCGACAGAACCCGGCAGAGCTTCCCGGATTGCTCAGCTGGCGGAAGGTAACATCAATTACGCCATAAAACTTATCGACTCAGAAGAAGACAATAATTCGCAGCGATTTACGGAATGGATGCGTGCATGTTTCCGGAAAAGTTACGGCGCGCTCGTGACCATGGCCGAAGACTATCACGCTCTTGACAAGTTGAGTCAGAAAAATCTGATGGCCTACGGCATGAACATGATGCGCGAGACACTGCTTAAAGTGTCTGATGCCGCATCGATGAACCGATCCCGTGGTGAAGAATTAAAATTTATTCAGGATTTCAGCAAAGTAATGGATCTTGAAAAAATAGAAAAAACATATACTTTGATGAACGATGCCAGTTATCATCTTGAACGCAACGGAAGCGCGAAGATGATCTTTCTGGATGTTTCACTGAAGTTATCCAGGACGATCAACCCTTAGCCCATGAACAAGACCATACGTATCGGAACCCGAGGAAGCAAGCTTGCAATCTGGCAGGCAGAATACGTTGCAAGCCTGATCAAGCCCTCAGGTTATCAGACGGAAATCATACCTATTGAGACTCGGGGTGACAGGATCCTTGATGTCACTATTTCTAAGATTGGAAGTAAAGGTGTTTTTACGGAAGAGATAGAAGCCAAACTTCTGGACAATTCGATAGATATTGCTGTTCACAGCGCAAAAGATCTTTCCTCCGAAATTCCGGACGAGCTCGAGCTGGTTGCCTTTACAGAGCGGGAAGAAGTCAACGACGTTGTCGTGAGCTTTAATAACAACGTCAATCTTGCCACGCCGAAGCTTAAGATAGGCACTTCGGCTACCCGTAGGGTTGCATTCCTCAGGCACTTTTATCCTAATGTCGAAGCCGCAAGCATTAGGGGCAATCTTCAAACCCGATTCAACAAACTTCAGTCTGGCGAATACGACGCACTTGTGTTAGCCTATGCTGGCGTCCGCAGGATGGGTTACGAACATTTGATTGTGGAGAAGGTCGCAACGAGCTACTTTGTTCCGGCGGTAGGCCAGGGAAGTATTGCAGTTGAATGCCACAAAAAGCTCAGCTTCCCGAAGAAGGAAGTTATTGCCCGGTGGGTTAATCACCCTGAAACGGAAAACTGTGTGAGAGCCGAGCGTTCATTCTTAAGAACCCTACAGGGCGGTTGCAGTATTCCCGCATTTGGATACGCGCACTATGAAGGAAATATGATCACCCTCAAGGCCGGTATAATTTCATTGGATGGAAAGCGTGTCGTAAAGGTTAAACGCAGCGCCTTGCCCGCAGACGTGAAAGAGCTTGGCGAGTCGGTGGCACGCGAAGTTTTAAAAGACGGCGGTGCAGAAATACTCGACAGCATCCGGCACCAGGAAAAACAGGAGATCACTCATCCATAACAATCAATTCTATCTTTCGAATATTAAAAACTTTTTAAATGAGAAGCTTTTTTTCGGTTTTTGTATTTTTGGTTTGTTTCTTGTTCATGAGCAGCTGCGCCCAGGACAGCGACCATGTAGTAACCTTCAAAACAAAATATGGCGATATGGTGGCTATCCTGTATGATGAGACGCCAAAGCATAAGGAAAATTTTATCAAGCTTGCCCGTGAGCATTATTTTGACAGCACCTTGTTCCACCGGGTCATCGAAGGATTTATGATCCAGGGGGGCGATCCCGACTCCAAGAATGCGGTACCAGGCCAGCCGTTGGGTCGTGGCGGACCCGGTTATACAATAGACGCTGAGTTCAATCCGAAACTTATTCACGAGCGAGGCGCACTTTCTGCCGCGAGGTTGGGAGATCAACAAAACCCTACGAAAGCCTCCAGCGGCAGCCAGTTTTATATCGTTCAAGGCACAGTGATGACGGAGGCTGAATTAAAATTGGATCCCGCTAAGTACGATATGGCGTTACGGCAATTTTTTCAGAACGATGCTAACCGCCCGGTATCCGATTCGTTGGTTGCACTTTATCAGTCCGGGGATATGAAGACCTATCAGGACTACCTTACGAAAATTAAACCCAGAGTAGAGGCAGCGACGGGTATGAACACTTCGCAGGAGGTATCTCCTCAACGACTAAAGGTTATACAACAGTGGGAGGCGCC
>DASVBA010000547.1:0-6215 GCA_036376095.1 Chryseolinea sp. | reverse complement strand
TTCCCTGTTCGCGGAACTCAAGTTGCTTGAAGAGACTATTCAACGCGAGCAACAGGAATCCAGAACCCAAAAGTTCGGGGGTCAAGGAGAGGGCGTCAAAAGAAAAAGTGAACAGGACAGCAAAGATTAACGACGGTATATAGGTGTTTTCAGCGAACGCCTTTTTCGAGGAGAACACAATTCCCAAATAGGATGCTTGAAGAAAAATGATCACAAATGCCAGGATATGCCGCGCAAGAACAGAGCGTCCAAAGCAAAGATCCAAAAGCGCATTGAACCAGGCGGCCAGAGGGGCGGTGGAATCAATAATTTCGACATACATTGAACTGCCTTCGCGAACTTTTTCGCCTGAGACGAAATTTTTAAGTTCAGGATAGGTCAGTCCGGGTGGATCGATAAGAAGAGGAAGTACTATAATTAAAAGTACAGCCAGTAAACCAAACAGCCGGTACGGATCGTTGATTCTGAAGAAGTGTAACAAAGGAAAAATCTGTTAATGTGCACAAAATAGGCAGGTTTTTATAATTGCCAATGGTTCATTGCTAATTGTTCTATGATCAAAGATATTTGCCATCATGAGCGGTACAACACGACAACAGAAATATGGTAAGCTGATTCAAAAGGAATTGAGCGAAATTTTTCAAAGGGATAAAAGGGGTATTCTCGACAATGCGTTTGTGACGATAGCCGATGTCAAAATGAATCCTGACCTGAGTGTGGCGAAGGTCTACATCAGCATGTTGCTTGCAAAAGAAAAAGAAAAGGTCCTGGAGAACATCAACAAGCATAAGAGCGAATTGCGCCGAGCGCTTGGAGACAGGATCGGGAAGCAGGTTCGCGTTGTGCCCGAACTAATCTTCTACAAAGATGAACTTGAAGAGAACGCGAGTCGCATGGACGACCTGATCAAGAATCTGAATATACCGCCCTTGAAACCATGAGTTAACCTTTTCTTCTGTAAGACCTTTGAACCTATCCCTTTTTATTGCCAGACGATACCTTCTTTCCAAGCGCAAGAAGAATTTCATAAATGTTATCTCTGTGATTTCAGTTGTTGCAGTAGCCATAATTTCGGCTGCGATAATTATCGTATTGTCAATATTCAATGGATTGGGCGACCTCTTGCATTCGATAAACAATTCGTTTGATCCTGAAATCAAGATTGAAGCATCCAAGGGAAAGACTTTTCGGGTTAACGACCAGTTGCTGCAGAAAGTAGAAAGCATTCCGGGAGTAAAAGTCGTGACGGAAGTGATTCAGGATTTTGCAATCGCACGTTACAACGGAGCCAATCAGGTGGTCACCATTAAAGGTGTCGGAGACAATTTCCTGGATCAAAACCGGATCCCAAAAGAAAGCATTGTGGAGGGAGAGCTCTTGTTGAAAAAGAACGGCCTGAATCGCGCCCTGGTGGGATATGGTGTAAGAAGCACGTTGTCGATTGCCTTGGACCAGGATTTTTACCCGCTTCAATTGTATTATGTAAAGAACGAGAGAGGTTCATCCACCGATCCGTCAAAATTGTATAATCAAAAGAACATCTATCCTGGCGGTGTCTTTTCAATAATTCAGAATTTTGATGAAGGCTATGTGATTGTTCCTTTGTCATTTGCCGCGGAGCTTCTTAATTATTCGGATAAACGCACATCTTTGGAGATCAAGACCGATGGCATCCGTCAGATTACGGATGTTGAGGAAAGCATACAGGAGGCGTTGGGGGAAGACTTCAATGTCCTTAACGGGGAAGAACAGCACGAAGATCTTTACAGAGTACTGAAGCTGGAAAAGCTGTTTGCTTCAATAGCAGCCGTGTTGCTTCTGATTATTGGATCAATAAACATATACTTTAGCCTGATGATGCTTGCTCTCGACAAGAAGAGAGACATAACCATTTTAGCGTCGCTTGGAGCCGATTCTAAACTGCTTCAGCGGGTATTCATTACCGAAGGGCTTCTAATTGCGGCCATTGGTACAATTTCCGGCCTGTTGTTCGGGGCTTTGGTTGTGGTACTTCAACAGAATTTCAACCTCGTCTCTATGGGAATGGACTCAGCAGTTGTTGATGGTTATCCCGTTAAGATGGTGCTGACCGATTTTGCATATGTATTTGTAGTGATGACAGTTGTAACAATCTTAATCTCATCTCGACCGGCCACCGTCGCTTCCCGGTTCGCGTCCGTTCAAAACCTGTAATATTGATGTACCATATTTTCCCAAAAAACCGATTATTTCTAACGGATAATGCCTAATTTTCGAGTTCCGTTTTCATCAAAATGGCGTTTTTGGGATGAAAGTGTCTGCCTCACAACCGTTTCAGATCATCTATTCGCTGTACCAACACGAATACCTGGGATTCGTGTTTGAATCCTATATCGTTCACCTCGACGAAAAAGGTAAGCTGACCTACCAGCATCAAAATATTTCCTCAAAAAACGCCCGTGAGTTTTCCAAAGGTCTAGACGATCGGGATTTCGAACTCATCGAGATCATGGACTCCATGTCACAGGAAGCTATCGTCAAGAAATTCTCAGCAAAGTTTATGAAGCCCGAAGAGTTCTTTGTCAAAACGTACGACAAGGCAAAAGGCAGCGAGCTCATTCAGGAGCAGATCGAGGATTACATGGAGAAACGGCGCGCAAAGATACTCGACAAATTGAAGGGAAAGATCCTCTTTGAAATGGGCAACGATGGCGAGCCAACCTGGAGGAAAATTGAAGTGCTTGAAAAGAGAGCATCAATTCAATTTCACTTCATGCGCACTGAAGAAAATACCAACTATTACCCGACCATACTTTATCAGGGTAAAAAAATCGATCTTCCAAACCCATCGGCGTATTTGATTTGTAAAAGTCCTGCATGGATGGTTTTGAATGGAAAACTTTATGGTTTCGAAAAACACGTTGACGGCAAGAAACTCATTCCTTTTTTTACGAAGAAGTATGTCGTCATTCCCAAGAACGTTGAGGAAACCTACTATAACCGTTTTGTAGCGCCGCTTATTGCTTCATTCGATGACGTAGAAGCCAGTGGTTTCGAGATCAACAAAAGCACCTATGATCCCCATCCAGTCCTGACACTGTCAGAGCTGCATACCGCACAATCGACGTCTGCACCGTCACTTTTTGATGACAAACCACAATCGGATGACGTCGCTGAGGAAGCTGGGAAAATTGTTTTCGATTTGTCGTTTCGCTACGGAAAACATCGCTTCCGTGGAGATAATATAGGCCCGGTAAGTGTATCACTTGAAAAACAGGGTGAAGGGTACATATTTCACAGGGTCTCACGCAAGACTGATGAAGAAAAGAACTTTCTCCATACACTTCAAAAGTTGGGATTGCCGATGAAGGGATTTCGCGTCGCGATACCAAAATCCGAGGCGTTCTCCTGGCTCAACGAAAATCGTGTCAATCTGCTCAACCTCGGCTTCGAAGTAAGCCAGCCTGAAAGTCGGGATAAGAAATACTTTGTTGGCAAGGCTGTAATTGAAGTTGAAGTAAAAGAGAACATCGACTGGTTTGATATTCATGCGAAGATAAAATTCGGCGAGTTCGAAATTCCGTTTAAAGAACTCAGGAAACTTATCCTTCGGAAAAAAGTTGAATTCAAGTTGCCGAACGGAGAGATTGCTATTATTCCTGAAGCGTGGCTTACGAAATACTCTGATCTGTTCGCATTGAGCGAGACCGATGGCGAGAACGAAAAACCGGTACTCCGGAAGCACCATCTCAATCTTGTTAAAGAACTGGAGGAAGGAAACCTTGCAAAGGTTCATCTCAGCGAAAAGTTAAGATCTCTTAGTTCATTTAGCGGAATAAAAAATTACCCACTTCCAGCCGGATTTACCGGACAACTCAGGCCCTATCAAAAGGCCGGTTACAATTGGTTGAGATTTCTCAACGAATACAGGCTTGGTGGATGTCTTGCCGACGATATGGGTCTGGGTAAGACAGTTCAAACGCTGACCTTACTGCAAGCGGAGAAGGAAGCAGGAGGAGGAACGACTTTGCTTATCATGCCCACTTCCTTGATTTATAACTGGGAGATGGAAGCAAGCAAATTTGTACCCTCGCTGAAAATCCTGAATTACACGGGAACCCTCAGAAACAAAGACGTGAAGAGATTCGAAAAATACGATCTGGTTCTCACGTCGTATGGGATCACACGACTTGATGTCGAACTCCTCAGTCAGTTCTTTTTCAATTACATTATACTTGATGAGTCACAGGTTATCAAGAACCCGACGTCCAACATAGCCAAGGCGGTAAGAGATCTCAAATCCCGGCACAAACTTGTACTTACCGGTACCCCTATTGAAAACACGACGATGGATTTATGGTCCCAGATGTCTTTTATCAATCCGGGTATATTAGGAACTCAGACCTATTTCAGGAACGAGTTTCAAAATCCGATTGAAAAAAAGAACGATGAGTCACGATCAAGGAAACTGCATGCCGTGATCAAGCCATTTATCCTGCGAAGACATAAATCTCAGGTGGCTACTGAGCTACCGGAAAAAGTAGAAAGCGTCCAGTACAGCTCGATGACGTCGGAACAGGAAAAACGCTACGAAGAAGTCAAGACCCATTACCGGGAAAAAATTTTTAAGCTTATTGAACAGGAAGGCTTGGGCAACAGCAGGTTCATGATCCTTGAAGGACTTACCAAACTGCGTCAGCTTGCAAATCACCCACGAATGGTGGAACAAGGCTACAACGGTGATTCCGGCAAGATGGAAGACATTACCCATATGTTGGAAAATGCGATCGCCGAGGGTCACAAGGTCCTTGTCTTCAGTCAGTATGTTAAGCACCTCGAACTAGTGAGGCAATATCTCAAATCGCATAAGATCGACTATTCGTATTTGGATGGGTCAAGCACCGACCGAAAGGAGCAGGTCGAACGCTTCAACCGGGAAACCAATCTGAAGGTGTTCCTGATTTCTATAAAAGCCGGCGGGCTTGGACTTAACCTCACGGAAGCCGACTATGTTTTCATTCTCGATCCGTGGTGGAACCCAGCTGTTGAGGCACAGGCGGTAGACAGAGCGCATAGAATTGGACAAAAGAAGAAGGTATTTACTTACAGGTTCATAACAAGAAACACCGTTGAGGAAAAAATTCTTACTCTTCAGCAACGGAAGTTGAAACTCACAACTGACTTAATTACCACCGAAGAGAGCTTCATGAAGCAGCTCACCAAAGAAGACATAGAACAGATGTTGGCCTGATATTACTTAAGGGACTCAAGCAAGCTGGCGAAGCTCATCCAGTAAATATTTTCTGATCCATTGGTTATACCGTTATAGGTCTTAGACAGATCTGCAAACGTTTTGGTCTTTTCATGAGATGCCAGATCATGACGTGCGCTGGTAAAGAAGAAGGATTTTTGATCCGCGGTGACAAAAGGGCAATAGTCCAGCACGTTTGAGTTTATCTTATTCAACAGTCTTGCCGGTGTCCACTTCCCTTCATTGTTTTTTGTACTGATATACAAATCTCCCCCACCTTTTTCATTTTTTCGTCCATAAGAAGTGAAAATAATGTATCGTTCGTCAGCCGTAACAAACGCATTGAACTCCCAGAGTTTGGAATTGACGGCGGTATCCAGCGGCATTGGCGTAGTAAAAGTACCGTTGACCCAACGACTAAGGTAGATGTCTTCCTTACCTACGCCGTTTTCGTATTCCGCAGTGAAGTAGATGTTTCCGTTGCTGGTCACGGAGGGGTAGAACTCATTTGAGCTGGTATTCACCGGAGCACCAAGACTTCTTGGCGCTGTCCACATTTCGTTGATCTTTTCGACGTACCAAATATCGTAGTCCTTAGGGTCGTTACCCGTTACCGGACGGTTGGAGCTGAAGTAAAGTTTTTTTCCGTCTGGGCTAAAGGCCGGTTCGAGGTCTGAATATTTTCCGGAAAAAGTTGCCACCTCAGGGTCGGACCATTTATTGTTTGAAAGTTTTTTGAGACGGATAATGGTAGACACAGCATGTTGATTGGCCTGGATGGTAAAGAACATCTCACTTCCATCAGGTGAAATGGCCATATCACGTTCATTGAGATTTGTGCTCACGATGTTTTCCATAAAAATCAACGGACTTTCAGGAGGTGATAACTGGGCAGTGGCAGATAAAATTGAAGCCAGCAGCAAAGCACAAGTGCAGGAACTTGTGATGGTTCTTAAGTAACGTGACATTCGGCGTTTTTGGTTTT
>DASVBA010000529.1:0-5242 GCA_036376095.1 Chryseolinea sp. | reverse complement strand
AAGAAATCTGCCGGCTTTGGATGCTTAAAGGCCCACCGCTGTGCATACTCCTTGAATGCCTTATCAAATAATTCGCGGCCCATCACTGTTTCGCGAAGAATGGTCAATCCCGTTGCTGCTTTGGAATATTGCTCATTGCCTAGTTCTATAACCTGATCACCGGTGACCATCAAGGGTCGCATGTTATTCTTTGATCCTTTGAGATACGGCGCAAGTCCGGCAGGTGTTCCGCGTGCAGTTGACCAATCAATATCGGGATAACGCTCCTGCTCGGTGAGAAGCTGAACAAATGAATCAATGCCTTCATCCATCCACGTCGTTTGGCGCTCGTCGCTGTTGACGATCATCGGAAAGAAATTATGTCCTACTTCGTGCACGATCACCCCAATCATATTACGACGAGTTAATGCAGTGTAACTACCATCTTTATTGGGCCTGCCATAGTTGAAGCAGATCATAGGATATTCCATCCCTATACTGGCCGTGTGAACGGATATTGCAACAGGATAAGGATAATCGATAGTATACTTCGAATAGACCTCGAGGGTATTCTTAACTGCTTTTGTCGACTCCTTTTCCCACAATGGATTACCTTCCTTTGGATAGAATGACATAGCAAGGGTCGTCTTATTGCCGAGCTTCACGGCCTGCGCGTCCCATATAAATTTTCGTGAAGTCGCGAATGCAAAATCGCGCACATTTTCAGCGTTGAACTCCCACGTTTTCTTTTGAGTGGATTTCGTTTTTTCCTTTTGAATTGCTTCTTGCTGAGAGACAATGATCACAGGCTTGTCAAAGGAGGTTTTGGCCTTTTCGAACTGCGCGAGTTCAGATTTCGAAAGAACGTCTGTGTTCTTCAGCGTGCCTGTAGCGGCAACAACATGATCGGACGGAACTGTAATGCGCACTTTATAATCGCCGAATGGCAACGTGAACTCGGCGCGTCCAAGGAATTGTTTGTTCTGCCATCCCTGATAGTCGTCGTACACACACATGCGTGGGAAGAACTGTGCGATGGTATACAGGTAGTTGCCATCCTCAGGGAAATATTCCATTCCGCTGCGCTGTCCAAAGACGCTGCGGTCAACAATGTTGTAAGACCATTCTATCTGAAATGAATATTTTTCACCGGGGCGAAGTGGCTGCGGGAGATCAACCCGCATCATCGTGTTGTTGATGGTGTGAGGCAGCGATTTGCCATTCACTTCTTTCACACTCTTGATATCAAATCCTGCTTTGAAGTCGGATACATTCGTGGCATAAGTCTTCGCTGCCGCTGAATCTTTCAATGCTCCGGTTGTAGTTGATGCCAACGTGTTTTCCTGGGCAAGAATATTCTGATCGAGTTGAAGCCAAAGGTATTTCAGTACATCAGGTGAGTTGTTATGGTAGGTGATAGTTTCGCTTCCGCTGATGCTTTGTTTTGTATCATCGAGTTCTATAGCTATATCATAGTCTGCTTTTTGTTGCCAGTATTTTGGCCCCGGTGCTCCGGAACCTGTTCGATACTCATTTGGGGTGGGTAGTGTCTGACCCAATTGTTCAAACTTGCCCTGCCAGGCTGGTGAGGTCTGCGCAACGGAAAAATTCGTCCCGAACACTATCGGGAAAATGAATATAAAAGCAAAAAAACTTCTCATGACGATGAATAAGTGATTGTGTGTTAATCTATCCAATACATATGATCTTTCATCAAGATCAACGCTATCCCCGCAACCGCAGAAGATATAACCATTTTCCAATCCCGCCGGTTCAACCCGAAGAGATCGACCAAAATAAAGCAAACGGACATGAAAAGAACAACGATTATAATTTGACCGAACTCCAGGCCGAGGTTAAAGGCAAAAAGCTGGGTAATGATACTTTCATTTTTACCGAGTATGCTTCGCAGGTAGTTTGAGAATCCCAAGCCATGTATCAAGCCAAAAAAAGACGCGTAGACGTAGTTCATTTGCATCGGCTTGTCTGAAATGTTGTTTTCGTTCTTGAACAGATTCGAGAATGCGGTAATGAAGATTGTCAACGGAATAAGGAACTCGATGAGCTCCGCTTTAACATTTACAATTTGCAAGGTGGATAACGCGAGGGTTATGGAATGCCCGATAGTAAAGGCAGTAACCAGTATCAATATCTTTTTCCAATCGCGTCCGATGTACAAGGCGCAAAGCGCGACAATAAATAAAATGTGGTCATATCCATTCTTATAATCGAGGATGTGGTCTTTGCCCAGACCGAAATACAACTGAAATTCCGACATAGAACTCGCAAAAAAAGGTAGCAAGTATAGCAGAATATTTTCATTATTTACAACGTTACCTTTTGCTCGCCTCAGGGCACGGATAAGTGGTAAAAAGGCTGAACAGTAAATAATAAATATACAAAGTTCGCATTCGGTATTATTTTTGAATCATCCTTCGAAAAAACCAAATGATCTCATTTTGACCCGTAGCTAACGACTTTGTTTACCTTTGCGAAATCAATTTTGCGGTCTTTGCGTGAACTTGCATTTGAATGTTGTGTGGGTAATGGAAAAACCGAAGTTCATGGAAGGGCCACAAAAATTAGCCGTAAAGGCCGCTAAAAACCATAGTAATGATCTTTTCGACCTATCTTTTTTTCCTTACATCATTAGCAACAACGCTGGTGCATCCGCTGCACGTGTCCGTTACAGAGATCGAAATGGATCACAAAGAGAAACGGCTTGAGATAATGATGCGGGTTTTTATGGATGACCTGGAAGTAACCCTTCGCGAAAAATACAAAACTCCAGACCTCGACGTTCTAAATCCAAAAGGGAGAACGGTAGATCAAATGATGGAGGAGTATCTGACGCTTCATTTTAAGATCGCCTTAGATAACAAAGCGCAAGCGATAAAATATCTGGGACACGAGCAGGAAGGCGATGCTTTCATCTTTTACATTGAAGTCGAGAAGGTGAAGAAATGGAAGACGATCCAGATACAAAACGACATCATCATGGAGATGTATGACGATCAATCAAATATAGTTCACGTCACTTCCAACGAGACTGTTCGCAGTCTTCGCCTTACTGCTAACCGTAAAGTTGATCAGTTGACGTTTGAATGATACCCCCCTGCCCCCCTCCAGGGGGTGAGTTCACTCAGCACTTGATGGTTTCCCTCGGTACTTGCGTTCAAGTCCCTGAAGGGGATTTAGGGGTGAACAGGAAGGCGATGCTTTCATCTTTTACATTGAAGTCGAGAAGGTGAAGAAATGGAAGACGATTCAGATACAAAACGATATCATCATGGAGATGTATGACGATCAATCAAATATAGTTCACGTTACTTCCAACGAGACTGTTCGCAGTCTTCGCCTTACTGCCAACCGTAAAGTTGATCAGTTAACGTTTGAATGATACCCCCCTGCCCCCCTCCAGGGGGTGAGTTCACTCAGCACTTGATGGTTTCCCTCGGTACTTGCGTTCAAGTCCCTGAAGGGGATTTAGGGGTACTTTTCAGACGAATAAAAAATAACCATCTTCGCGCTGAAATTTGCACACATGGTGAGAGCAGCACTTGTTGTAATTGTAATTTCTCTGAGTTTGATAGGCTGCGGAGACAAAGAAGAAGCGTGCGTTTACATTCCGGAATCTGCTTCACCCGTTGATCTCCGTTTGCAGGCTTTACAGGATACGCTGGTAAACATCAATTCAAAAGACAAATTAGTTCAACTGTTCACGAAACATCCCCTTATCCGGGATGAGATCTTCCGAAGAGCCGAGTATCCCGATGATTCTACATTCATCCGTGAAGTTTATGCTCGCCTGACCAATCCGCATCTCGACACTTTATTGTCCGAAACAAAGCGTGTGTTTGGCGATCTTTCATCGCTTGAATCGGAGTTTGAAGAGGCATTTGCAAACCTCAGATATTATTATCCTGATTTTACTCCTCCAAAAATTCAAACCGTGATCTCGGGACTTGATACGGATCTGTTTGTCTCCGATTCACTGATAATCATCAGCCTGGATTTTTACCTTGGACGCGGAGCAAAGTATCGACCTAAGATGTATGATTACCTATTGAGACGCTACGATCCAAATGATATTGTTCCTTCCTGTCTTTTGATCTACGGCATCAGCGATCGATTCAATAGAACTGAGGCGGCCGACAAAACAGTGCTGGCCGACATGATCGCATACGGCAAGTCGTTCCATTTTGCAAAACATATGCTTCCGTGCACACCCGATAGCGTCTTCATCTGGTATACCCCTGAAGAGATGAAGGGCTCCCGGCAAAACGAGGACCTTATCTGGAAGAGATTTGTGGAAAGCCAGGTGCTGTATTCAACAAACCACAAAGTAAAACAAGACTACCTCGGCGATCGCCCCGTCACCATTCAAGTGGGAGAAAAGTGCCCGGGCCGCATAGGCCAGTGGATCGGTTGGCAAATTGTCAGCAAATATGCTGAGAGTCATCCCGAGACTACTTTGCCAAAATTAATGAGTGCAGGTAACGCACAGAAGATATTTAAAGAGTCGGCTTACAAACCGCTCACACGATGATTATTTTTGACCCCTAATTCTTAACCCAACTTTCACTATGCGACAAAAAATAGCCGCCGGCAACTGGAAAATGAATAAGACCTTAGAAGAAGCGAATATCCTCGCATCTGAAATTAAAGGAATGGTTGCTGACGAAGTAAAAGGAGATGCTAAAATTATCTTTTGTGTTCCTTTTCCCTATCTGCTCCCTATTAAGAACCTGCTGGGCAATGGTGCCCGTATTTCTTTGGGTGCCCAGAACTGCAGCGAACATGAGTCGGGCGCGTATACCGGCGAAGTCTCCGCTTCAATGCTCAAGTCGATTGGAATTCCATATGTCATCTTAGGGCATAGCGAGAGAAGACAATATTTCGGAGAAGACGGAAAGCTTCTTGCGAAAAAAGTTGACATCGCATTAAAGCACGGGCTTACACCAATTTTCTGCTGCGGTGAACCACTTGAAGTCCGTGAAAGCAATGGCCATGAGGCGCTGGTGAAAAAACAGGTCGAAGAAAGCTTGTTCCATCTCGATCAAACAGCAATCCAGAAGATTGTTATCGCCTACGAACCTGTGTGGGCAATCGGAACGGGAAAGACTGCAACGTCTCAACAAGCGCAGGATATGCATATGGTTATCCGGAAACATCTCGCAGGTAAATATGGCCAGGCTGTCGCAAACGAAATTTCTATTCTGTACGGGGGTAGCGTGAATGCGGGAAATGCTAAAGAACTCTT
>DASVBA010000521.1:0-2649 GCA_036376095.1 Chryseolinea sp. | reverse complement strand
CGATTAATCCGAATGCGGCCGCGAGCCTGGGCCATGTGTGATAAATTTCCCAGGACCTGTTCTTATTCATCTCCGTAAAGAACACGACAGACCCGCGTGGCTCAATGTCAGTCTGTCGGGGAAGAGCATAGATGTCAAGTTGCAGGCCCTTCTCATTGTGATGATAGTATTCGATGTTTTGTCGTACCACAACATCTTTCATGCGCGGATGCTCAAGTACAATTCCCCACTTCTCCTCACCGGAGGAAGGCGATTGGGCGTAAGTTGACCCGGCTAAAAAGAGGGTAAAGATCAAAAGCACCCATCCCATCCTTGTTTGATTTTTCACCATTACTTCAAACATACGGCGTCTGGGATAGGGCGTCTTCGCTCCCGATAGGATGGGACAAGTTTATAATTGTAATTTTGTTATCTTCGCGCCCCCGGACGGAATCTTGTCAATTTGTTTCCAAAACCTGAATGGCAAATATTGTAGCGATAGTAGGACGACCTAACGTAGGCAAATCAACATTCTTTAATCGCCTCGTTGAAAAGCGGGAGGCTATTATGGATAATATGCCTGGCGTTACTCGGGACCGCCATTATGGCTATGCCGAGTGGTGCGGGAAGTACTTTACCGTTATCGACACAGGCGGATATGTTACAGGATCTGAAGACAAGTTTGAGTCACAGATCCGCAAGCAGGTCAAGCTTGCAATCGACGAAGCTTCGGCTGTGATCTTTATGGTTGACTGTAAGGACGGACTGACAGGATTCGATAAGGAATTTGCCAATATCCTCCGCACAAGCAAAAAACCGATATTCATTGCGGCGAATAAAGCTGATACGACCGACAAGGCGATGTCGGCGGCGGAATTTTACGAGCTGAGCCTGGGTGAAGTTTACCCGGTGTCGGCGGAAAATGGCAGCGGAACCGGCGAAATTCTGGACGAACTCGTCAAAACATTTCCAACAGAAGGTGTTGAAGATCCTGACGCAGGCATTCCTAAGATTGCAATACTTGGACGACCCAATGTAGGCAAGTCCTCATTGCTGAATGCATTGCTCGGAACAGATAGGAGTATCGTTACGGATGAGGCCGGAACAACGCGTGATGCTATTCACTCTCATTACAAAATGTATGGGAAAAACTTTATCCTGATCGATACGGCAGGGGTCCGGAAAAAATCAAAGGTAAAGGAGGACATTGAATTCTATTCGGTGTTACGTTCGTTACGGGCTTTAGAAGAGAGTGACGTTTGTATTATTGTTATCGATGCTGAGCGTGGAATAGAGGCTCAGGATGTTAACCTTATCAACCTTGCAGAACGACAAGGCAAAGGGATGGTGTTAATGGTGAACAAGTGGGACCTCATTGAAAAGGATTCCAAGACGGCCGATAAGTTCAAGAAGGAAATAGAGGAAAAATTATCGCCAATTGATTATCTGCCTATCATTTTCGCTTCGGCTCTCAATAAGCAGAGGATATTTCAGGTGATCGAAAAAGCGGTTCAGGTGTTTGATAGCAAAACAAAGAAGGTACCAACTGCAAAGCTAAACGACGTGTTGTTACCCGAAATTCAAAGTCACCCGCCTCCATCCATAAAGGGTAAGCACATCAACATAAAATACATTACCCAGGTTACTGCACGGTTTCCATCGTTTGTGTTCTTTTGTAATCTCCCACAGTACATTCAACCGTCATATGAGCGCTTCCTCGAAAATAAGCTCAGGGAAAACTTTGATTTTGAGGGAGTACCGCTAAGGTTAATATTTCGAAAAAAATAAATTTTATTACCCTCTACAGTCGGAGTTCTATAATACTGCTATATTTGCGGTGAATTTTCTAAAACCTGTAAACTATGAAAAAATTTATTGCATTCGTGGCTGTTGTTGGCTTTGCCATGGCATTCGTTGCTTGTGGCAAGAAGGCTGAAACTGCTGTAGAAGAAACACCTGCTGCTACTGAGGAAGTAGTGGATTCTGTTGCTGCTCCTGTTGATTCAGTAGCTGCTGATTCAACTGCTGGTCAGTAATCAGTCCTTAAGATGTTTCCAGAAGGCTTTAGAAATCTAAAGCCTTTTTTGTTTTTATATGACTTCAGAGAGGGTTTTTGTCATATTGCAAACGCATGTTCCAGCTCCGGCGCTGGAGTATTGTTTCACTTTATGGAAAGAAAGTCCCTTCGAACTAAAGGTTACGAAAAGTCGTCAAACAAAGGTCGGTGACTTTACAAGCCGCCGCACAAGGAACCATCCCCGGATTACCGTCAATAACGACCTCAATCATTTCCTTTTCCTGGTCACCTACGTTCACGAGGTAGCCCATCTCAGGGTCTATCTCGAACATGGGAACAAAGTCGACCCTCATGGCGATCAATGGAAGTCTACTTTCACAGATCTTATGGTTCCGTTGCTCTGGGAAAGTGTATTTCCAGAGGAAATCTTACATGAGCTGCGGAGGCATATGATCAATCCCAAGGCCAGCTCATTTGCAGATACAACCCTTACCCAGGCGTTCCGGAAGTTCGACCGGAATACCAGTCAGGTGGAGCTCTCGCAGGTGCCCGAAGGCAGTATTTTCCGTCTCCAGGACAAGTACTTTAGAAAGGGAAAGTTGAGACGGACCAGGATACTCTGCAGGGAACTTCAATCAAAACGTGATTATCTT
>DASVBA010000292.1:0-4027 GCA_036376095.1 Chryseolinea sp. | reverse complement strand
CTTTGCATTGATTAGCTCTCCCGTCTTTGAGTTGCTTACTTTGCCATATACCCTGACGATTTTGTTGTCAACCGTTTCTCGGGGAAGTTCAATGATCCTCACGGACGTATCAACCGCTGCCATCACGGTGGTGTCTTTGCGCAAAGGTTCGTTGCTTAAAAAGATCCTTACATCGCCATAACCGTCGCTGTTTTTTGTACTGGCATAGGTTGAAAATCCGGTATACGTTCGATAGTAAAGTTCACGGCCTTCAGAATTGAAGGTCGAACCCATATTGACCGGAGTGGACCAGTTTGTCCAGGTATCGTCCAGCCGCTCGGATGAGTAAATGTCAAAACTCCCCATTCCTTTACGGCCATTGCTGGAGAAATAGAGAGTTTTCCCGTCTTCGCTTAGAAACGGCGTAAGCTCCTGAAACTGGGTATTGATAACACTTCCAAGGTTCTTGGGCCCCGACCAGGAACCATTGCTACTTTTGACGGAAACATAGATATCTTCAACCCCACGGGTACCGTAAGTTTCGGCTGCAAAAACAAAAACGGACTGATCAGGAAGAATGTATCCGGTCAGCACACCCGACTTGTTTTGAAAGTACGGAATGGTAATATTCTCGGGCTTTGACCAACCGGTTCCCGTATTTCTTGATACGGCTATTCCCTGAGTGCGGGCGGGGTTTCCGTTGCTACCGTAGTGGCCAACCAAAAACATCTGGCTTCCGTCGGCAGAAAATCCCGCTACCGCATTGAAGGTGTTGTCATTAATTAAAGAACCGCCATGAACTGGCGCGGACCACCGGTTGTCTTCCGTGAGCACCGAAAACCATATGTCGCCCTGATCACGAGTGCCTCCGGTATTTTGTGGATGATTGCCAATCGTAATAAAAAGTGTTCGCCCGTCGGGACTAATTACCGGGTTCAGTTCGTCATGCGCTGAGTTGACAAGCTCGAAAGAAGTGTTGGAAAGGCGCTGGGCTGACAGGGTTTGAGTTATAATGAACAGCCAAAAAAATAGATATACTCTCATGAATTTCTTATACAATCTCCTAATATAATCTTCACCGCAAACTTCAATCTACCTCGACAGGCTTATGTAAGCGGAACTCCTTTTCATTTATTTGCTTAGCCACGGACTACCTTTGAGGGTGAACCGCCACGGCAGTTTTGCGTCCTCGCCTGCATAGTCTATTCCAATCCTGTGACTGGCTTCGATGGTGTTCTTTGGGAGTTCATGTCCAAAGTCTTCAATCCAAATTTCGTTCCCTAACAGAAATTTTCCATTCCACTTTCTGTCAATGCCCAAAGCTTTGGTCAGTTTGCCCGGGCCGGAGGTAAGATGAAAACTGTTTGATAACGGACCGCGTCTTCGTTTCATTTCGTCCACACCTTCTATCGGTTCTAACGCGCGGATAAGTATGGCATCGGCAACGTCCTCCCGGTTGGTCACAATGTTAAAGAGGTGATGCATGCCGTAACACAGGTAGACATAGGAATGTCCGCCCTTTTCGAACATAACGGCGTTGCGCGGGGTTTTACGGGCACCAAAAGCATGACATCCCCTCTCCTTCCATGAATAGGCTTCAGTTTCAACGATCATACCAGCTGTAACCCTGTCTTCCACCCTGGTAAACAAGCCCTTTCCAAGTAGTTCCCTTGCTATTTTGGCGACATTGGGCCGTTGATAAAAGCTTTCTGGCAGCTTCATACATTTCGAATTCCAGGAGTAAATAGAATAGTTAACTTTGGCAACTAAAAATCAACACAATATAAAATTCACTCAACCATGAAAAAATTTCTTTGTATTACAGCTGCGGTACTTCTTGCATTTGGCGTCGAAGCCCAGGTGCGAACTCCGGCAGCAAGTCCCGCGGGATCCGTTTCCACAACTGTTGGCCTTACCGATGTTAAGATCGATTATTCCCGCCCGCGCGCAAAAGGAAGAGCCATTTTTGGGACGGCTGCAACGGTGCTGGTGCCGTACGGAAAGATCTGGAGAACGGGCGCCAATAACGGGTCAAGAATTTCCTTTTCCGAGGACGTCAAGGTTGAAGGGATTGCTGTTCCAAAAGGCGAATATCTGATCCTTACCTGGCCAGGTGCCACTGAGTGGACCGTTGCTCTTCATAAGAATGTGGAAATGGGCGGGGACCTTTCTAAGTACGATGCCTCAAAGGATGCTGCCAATTTTAAGGTAAAATCTGAAAAGCTCACTGAAAAAGTTGAGACACTAACCTTTAACATCGGCGACATCTCCGATGACAGCAGGAGCGCCAAAGTGCAACTTGCGTGGGAAAACACATCTGTAAAGTTTACTATCTCTGCAGATTACGATGCCGCAGTTATGGCGTCGATCGAAGCCAATACAAAAGTAGATCCTTACAACTACTTCCAGGCTGCGGTCTACTATCTTGAAAATGGAAAGGATCTTAAACAGGCGTTGGAATGGGTGAACAAAGCGGCAGAGGGTATGTCGAGCCCGTTCTGGGTGCTTCACCAAAAAGCTAAGATCCAAAAAGGTCTGGGAGATAAACAAGGTGCGATGGCAACAGCAAATGCATCGTTGGAGAGCGCCAAAAAGGCAAATAATCGCGACTACCAGATGATGAACGAAGAACTCATCAAAACATTGAAGTGATATAAAAGAACAAACCCCGACGCCGATACATCGGAGCCGGGGTTTCTTTTATCCCTTGTTACGTTCTTCACGTTTGGCCTTTTTCTCCGCCCGCTTTTCCTTTAAAGTCTTTAGCGGCGCTTTTTTAGTTTCCTTTTTTGCGTCTTGTGATTTTGACATAACCGTGAAAAATTTAGTTGTTAGTCAAAATTAACGAAAAACTAAATTATGCGGATACCAATATCCGCAATTTTATTAGCTATCAGACGTATCGGCGCAGCACCTTTTCTATCTCGGTGTAAAACAAATGTTCTTCTCCATCGTCAAGTGTAGTGGCATCCGTATCTTTCAGCCTCGATAAAAGAGTGTCGTAGTGAACCAGATCGAGCGGCACCTGCAACAATTCCTTTAACTCTTTTTTTATGAACTCCACTTTCACGTTGGACAATTCGCGCACGTGGTAGTGGTCAGCCAGGTACTCTTTAAGAAAACGCTCGTCCAAAAAATCCTTCACCAGGTCATTTCTAATTTTTTGTATTAACTCGATGTTGTTTTCGTGGCTTTTTTTTAGTGCTTCCATATACGCCTGGTGCGTTGTTTAGATCGTGGCATAAGTTAACTATAAAGCTCACTTCTCCTACAGTAAATTTCTTTTTGAACTTAAAAATATTTTCGTACCCGTTTTTTCCAACGGATCTAACCGTCGGTGTTTCAACCTATATCTGCCTGCCGCACCAGATTTTATTCAACTGAGTGGACACCAGGCACGGCAGTATTCGCAAAGAAGAGTAAAATCCGACCAAACATATTTACAGTCGGTTGCTTACGTTGACTTGAAAAAATAAGTATATTTAGTTGAGAATTAATGGGTATATGTAGAAATAGTGCGAAATCGAGCATCCCTTCTTCCTTACATATAAGTTCTACTCTAACAAAACCTCTGATGAATAAAATCTACGGATTATTTTTTGTAGGCTATCTGGTCTCAAGCCAGACTTACGGTCAGGATTCACTTCGAACAGTGCCGCAGCACGCCAGTCTCGAACATCACCTCAAAGTAACCTATGATGAACTGACCATGGAATTGAACATCAATCCCTTTAACGCGGAATTGAGTCTCAATAACCTCATCGACCAGCTCAAGCTCCGTTTCTTTACCAGCGACAACTTCGCCATCAGGCTCGGCTTCACGGTCAATTCTGTCGATAAGGACATTACAACAAGTAATCCATATGGGACCAACCCTTATAATATTGTTGAAAATAAGAAAAGCACACTGATTGGAGTGAACGCGGGCATCGAGAAACATTTCTTAGGCACCCGCAGGTTATCACCCTATCTCGGTATCGAGCTGGCCATCGCCAACCGCTCCTCGTCGCATATTATCAACGACGGAACCACTGAAACAACAATCGAT
>DASVBA010000515.1:0-7432 GCA_036376095.1 Chryseolinea sp. | reverse complement strand
GAGATACGATGCAGATATTGAACCATACGCGCATAACTGAACTTCAGCGCCTGATTCTTTCCAAGACTATACCTCACCGAAAACCTGGGCTCCGGATACAAATAAGCATCGCTATCAACAACGGCCACCGATCCCCGAATTCCAACGCCGAGCTGCCAGCGGTCTGCCGGCGACCAATCGAATTGTGTGTATGCAGCGAATTCATTTGCAACGTGACCCTCAGTTGAGCTGCTTTCCAATAGTTCAGCAATAGTACCGATGGAATTGATCACATTTGGATTAAGCTGATGGCGTGTCCAGTCCGCACCTGTTTTGAACGAAACATTTCTAAAAATGGAATCCCTGCGAAACATCAGGCGCGCTCCGTAGTCTTCGATGTCGGATCGTGCTAAAAGCTCGTTCTCCTCAAAGGCATTTAATACAGAGTACTTGTACTTGGAACGGATCAGCGACAGGCTCCCATTCCACCTGTTACGCATGACCCTTTGCCAACGCAACGACTGACTGTTGTTGCCCGATTCATACTTGGTGAGAAAACCATCCCCATCATTATTGCTGTCGCGAAAAATGTCGAGTATGTCGTTGCCAAAGTAGGATGAAAATGAAATATTATCGCGTTTTGTGGGCTGCAGGATCAGCTTTCCGTTCAGGTCGTAGAAATAATATGGCAACTCTTCATTGATTACGCGTACTACCTGATCGATGTAGGTCCGTCGTCCGGCCAGCCAGATACTTGCTTTGTTCTTTACAATAGGCTGATCTACATGTAATCTTGTGGCAATAACGCCAATGTCGGCTGAGACGTGCGTGCGGTCCGGAATCTCCGACGAAGTCTGCACATTCAGAATCGAAGAGAGACGCCCGCCATACTCTGCTGGAAACCCACCATTGATCGCTTCAACCTTTTCAAGAATATCCGGGTTGAACACAGACAAAAATCCGAACAGATGACTCGTATTGTAGATGGGAACATCATCGAGTAACACAAGATTTTGATCAGCGGCCCCACCGCGAACGAACAAGTCGGAGCTTCCCTCGATACCACGAACGGTGCCCGGAAGTAGCTGTAATGTCTTTATAACATCTGCTTCGCCGCCTAACACCGGGAGAGCCGTGATAATTTCTTTCGTCAGTACGTGTGTGCTGGTGCGATTGGCATCGAAAATTTCTTCCTGAACATTTCTATCACTGGTGACAACAATTTCTTTAAGCGAACTTATCCTCTCCGATAAAGTAAATTCCACGACTGTGTCGCGGCGTACTTTGAACTGGTACGTGAATGTTTCGTAGGCAACATGAGAGACCACGATGGATTTGGTTCCAGGAGTAAGGGTCAGGCTGAAACCTCCGCCTTCATTGGAAAGTGTTGTGACCGAATCAGGAGAAACAAATATGTGCGCGCTGGCAAGCTTCTCTCCTTCTCTATCCATGAGAAATCCAGTTACGCTATGGCGCTGTGCCAATACCGTCGGACTAATCAGAATAAAACAAATCGTAAAGATCCGGCCCATCCGCTGCATGATAAGGATCGAACAAGATAAAGAACCAAAGGGTTTTTTGGCACCGAAAATCTTTTGCCTATCAATATTCTTGTTTTGCCGGCCAGATTTTCGGAATAGGAAGATAATAGGCAGTCACGCAGCCACTACCACTTAACCCACGAGATGAGTTCTAAAAAAAATTCGAAATCGCCTGTTTGGCGCTCAGTTCACGACGCGGAGGCCGACGTACGCATTGTTCGTAAGAGGGTAACACTAAAAACCACGATCCACAAATAGAACACACCAACACTGATCCGCTCCCAGATTCCTATCATTGGCGTAGGACTGTTGGTTGGAATTCCAGGTGCTTCAAGTCCGGTGAGCATTCCAAAGACCATCAAAATTATCAGCGTAACAATAGAATAATAACGAAAAGACTTTCCAAACGCCTTCGCGCCAGATATGATTACAATTACCATAAGAGCAACTGTTATGGCACTCCAAACTATGTGCAACGTATCGGTCAACGTTACCCCCTCACCGCGTAGATGCATCGGCGGCCAGTAAATACTGAAGGCACCGTTAATTAGCAATGCAATACCTGCTACTGCCAACGAGCGCTTGCCGTTTGCTGACAGGTATACACCATATCCAAACACGATCATTAGCAATGTATAAACGATTCCAAGAGGAACCCACAGGCTCCGGGTCGGAGCACCAATTGCTGATAGTTCGCTAATGGTAAAAGTTTTAGAACTGTACTCTTCCCACAACAGCGGCACAATTGCAACCATTAGACCCCAAAGCACCGATGCAACAATACCACAAATCAGAAATGCCTGCGTTTTTGAGCGAGGCAATCTTGCCGAACCTAAAATTGTCGTTTCCATACAGTTGGAGATTAGGGATACATCGACGTACTACTGCGTCGATTTCGCGACCAATTTATCACTCCACCTTTAAGGGAAGTATGACCTTTGTTTTTTTAAGCGATGACAAAAATCAGGCTGGCGCGACTTCATTGTTCACTGAGTTGGACGCAACGGAGAGAATATTCATTTGTTTAAAATTGCACCCTGGCAAAAAACAATCAATATTCAATAATCAATAAATCAACAATCAGGTAATTACTGCAAACTCCGATTCGTTGGACGGTTCATTGCTCATTGCTTCCTTTGTTCCTTAAGCGAAATCTTCGGTCAAGCACCTCAGAATCCTGGGTGAAGTTTTTTTTCTTCTTTCGCCGCAAACCCACAACAATCAAAACCAATGCTGCGATGAGCGAACTGTAGGCAATCATAGTAAAGAAGTAATTGCCCGATGAAAAGAGTCCGGCAAGAGACCCAACGGTCAAGCCGACGCCAACAACCAATAGAACAGCTCCGGTCAATATCACACGATCCGGAGATGACGTTGTGCCCTTTGCGAGCAACGATTTCTGAATCTCATCGTCCACTCTCAATACAATTTTCTTTATGCGCACCTCGTCCAGACCCAGTTCCACTAATGTTGGCCGTATCTTATCGAAGGTGATCTCCTCCTTCGCGATCCTGGAAACAAAATCATTAACTAATTCGTCGTCGGTCATTGTCGTAAAGATACAATCCGAACATAAAAAAAATCGTCGTAAAAAGGCACACAATTCCTTTTTATTAACCACCCAGCCCCAGACCCGCCAACTCCCGCCTGCGCGAAACGCTTGCGCCACCGCTATAGCTTTAGCGCACGCGGTCGTCGGGCAAGCATAGCCCATAACTCACAACTCTCATTTCACTCCCCTCCTCAATCCAAAATCATATCGCACATCGATGATTCTCTTCAACATCCCGATCTGGCCACAGTGATACATCGTGTGTTTTATATTCCAATCCAGTGATTCAAATTTTGTTTTAGCCACCGGATGCGGGATGTGCGTTGGTTCTAAGGCTGTGTGCAGGCGCTCATCCGTCATGGACATCAATATTTCCAGTGACGTCTTCTGAAGGAACTTCAACTGACCCAAAATTAACTCAGGGTTAACTTTTCCCTTTGCATCGGCTGGCTGACCATTCGTAAAGATATCGTCGTACTGCCGTAAGGGAATTTTTTCGAGCACATCTTTCCGGTGGCCCACAATCACCATTACGCAGTGAAAGTAATGGCTCATGATAAGATGCCCTACCTGCCACGTAACATTCGTTTCAACCACTTCCGGAGTTACATCCCATTTATTAAACGGCACGGACTCAATTAATTTATTAGTCCACTCATAAGCGTTTTTTGTTTGAAGGGTCAGCAGTTCGACTTCGTTCATCACCAATCGATTATTCCACAATGTAAATCATTCCTTTATCGTTTTTCATCGCTCAATATTTTCATTGCTCATAGAAATCTCAACCCTTCCAATGGCAAAACATCAATGGGCGCGCCGTCTTTTTCCACACGGCCATTTTCTAATATTAGCACCCGTTTAGACATTTTCATAACCTCGTTGATATCATGACTGACAAGAATTGTGGTAAGGCCGAACTGCTCGTGGACCTTCAAAAGATAGTCCTGTAACTTTGATTGCATGACGGAATCCAACGCCGACAAAGGTTCATCCAGCAAAAGCAATTGAGGTCTCCTCACCAACGCTCTGGCTAGTGCGACACGCTGTTTTTGACCACCGGATAGTGTTACCGGATTTTTGTCAGCCAGATTTCTTAGTTCCGTCAGTTCCAGCAAGTCATCAACAATGCCCGCTGACTGGCCTTTTTGTAATGCAAATTGCAGGTTACCCCGGACGGTCATGTTTGGAAACAATGAATATTCCTGGAAAACGAGTCCGATATTTCTCAATTGCGGACGTCTGTGAATATGATTCGATGAATCGAACCAAACGTTGCCATCAAACTTAATAGATCCGCTGTCTGGTTTGAGCAAGCCGGCAAGCATTCTAAGCACACTGGTCTTTCCTGCCCCTGACGGACCGTAGATGGTTACAAATTCACCCTGGCGAATCACTGTATCAAGAACAAGATTCAACTCACCCTCCGCGCCAAAAAGTTTTCGGGTCACGTTTATTTCGATCATGACTGGTAATGGACTTTTTGCATTCTACGGTTCACGGTATAGACACTTACAAGCACTAGAAATGAAAATATCAGTAGTATTGATGAATATACGTTAGCCTGCTTATAGTTCATTGCTTCCACTTCGTCATAGATGACTACGGAGATGACACGCGTCTCATGTGGGATATTTCCACCGACCATCAGCACAATTCCGAATTCTCCAATGGTGTGGGCAAACGATAATATACAGCCACTGATCAATGCAGCTTTCATATTAGGCAACAGCACACGCATCAACACGATCAATCTCCCCTTACCTAATGTATAAGCGGTTTCAACTAACGATACGGGCACCATACTAAAGCCCGATTGTAATGGTTGCACCATGAACGGAAGACTATAGATCACAGAAGCAATGACCAGCCCTGGAAAAGTAAAGACCAGTCTGAGATCAAAATACGATTCAAGGAAATTTCCGAAAGCATTTTCGGGACTTAATGCCATCAGCAGATAAAAGCCAAGCACGGATGGCGGAAGTACCAGCGGCAGCCCGACAATAGCTTCCGGTAAAACTTTCCACCTTGACGTATTGAAAGCCAGCCAATAAGCCAACGGAATGCCTATAACTAAAAGTATAATAGTTGTAGTGAGGGCAAGTTTGAGGGTGAGATAGAATGGTTCAAACTGCAGCATCACGAATATTACTTAAACCCAAAGTAAGAAAGGACCTGCTTCGCTTCTTTACTTTTTACAAATGAAAGGAATGTTTGGGCAAAATCATTTGCTTTTCCCTTTTTTGTTATGACCGCCGCCTGATCAAGTCGCTGATGAGCACCCTCAGGTATCAGGTAGAATTTCCCATGTTGCTCTTTCATGTTGGGAGAAAGGGCAAGGGAATAGGCAACTATACCAATATCGGCCGCACCTGATGTCACGAATTGAGCCGCCTGGGAAATATTTTCACCAAGGACCAGGTTGTTTTTTACAGCATCGTACACCTTATAAAATTTCAGGGATTCCTCGGCCCTTTTTCCATAAGGAGCGTGCAACGGATTAGCTATTGCAATTTTTCTCACGCCCGGCGAAAGCAGGGAATTCATCCCTTCCTTCTCCACGTCTATTTTTTTGCTCCACACAACAATACGTCCAACCCCATAAACATAAATTTCAGAAGCAGTGAGACCTTTTTCCTTTAACTTGTTGGGATATGATATATCAGCTGAAAAAAAGATATCAAAGGGAGCACCGTTCGAGATCTGTTCAAACAATTTTCCCGATGAGCCATAGCTAATCTCGACATCGCCTGCATTTTTCCTCCTGAATACAGACACCACTGAGTCAAGTGCAAATTTGAGGTCGCTTGCTGCAGCTACCAATATCCGTTTCTGTCCATAGCATTCCACGGAGAGGACTGCAAAAAACACTGCGCATATCGTCTTTACCCATTTACTCATGGTCACACGTTCGTTATTTTGGTAAGGCAACGGTTATAGTTGTGATGTCCCGGATCCAGCGTGCGTGTTTCTTATCATTCGGCACCACGATTCTGAAGGGTCCATCACCTTCAAGTAACGGCTTACCGTCCTCCTCGTAGGCGACGAGAATTGTTTGGGTGGTGAACTCAGGGTCGATTTCCGGAAGCGAAAAAATGACTTCATATCCATCGATAGCTTTCACTGTAACATATTTAAGAAGATTTTTACCACGCAACTGGCTGCCCAGTGTGACACCCGCCTCTTTCAAAATGTCAAATAGCGCAACACCGTTGTAAAGACGTGGATGACCACCATGGTCCTTTGCTGTAAGTTCCGTTTGTTTAAGCTTCTGAAGTGCCGGAATACTGAGTTTGAGTGTCTTCTCAACTTCTCCGTCAACAATCAATGCCGGTGCAGCAGTGGGTTGCGCTGCCACAGAGGAAACGACCATTACGGCGATCAAAGCCAGGCTAAAGTAGGCTACTTTTGTCATTACAGATCGATATATACGATAATATATATCGAAAGGTACGAAATCAGGCACATGTACGAATGATCTCTTCAAAAAATATCTGAATAATCGTCCAGGGAATATAGACGACACTTTGCGTCCTACGAATGGCTACACCAGATCCAAAATATCCCTGTTCCTTTCTAACAGGGCGTTGAGCTTCATCATCAACTTTTCATACCTGGCGATCATCTTTCTCCCGGTATCCGTTAGTTCCGTTCCACCCCCTTTGTCACCGCCCTTGCGAGCCACCACCAGGGGCTTCTTTCCTTTTGTGTTCATTTCGTCAACCATGTCCCACGCCTTTTTATAGGACATGCCCATTGCTTTCGCGGCCTTTACAATTGAACCCGATTTATCGATCAGCGAAAGGAGCTCAGCACGTCCTGGTCCAAAAAAACGGACCCCATCGATGTCAATCCAACAACGAATTCGTATTTCTTTTTTCATATTACAGTTCTTGTTGCTCTTTGAATATCTAAAAATTCCTCAGGATCCTCAATGAACTTTATCTTTTAGCGATTTCAGGATTGTAATTGCGTCATAAACCTCACCTCTGTTCAGCGTTAATTCAGTGTTGTATAAATAGTGATTCTTTGTCACGTCACCTGCAATGACCGAAAGGTCCGCATTTTTTCCCAACCTCAATACATTCTGTCTTCATGATATTCATGAACATTATGAAGGCAATAATGCTTTTCATATGACTATTCGCTTGCAGAACGAATTGATAATTTATTGAGAAATTCCCTTAAAGATTGCCGTCCCTTGAACATTGTTACTCGTTAAGATCTATATTTACTCAATGTTTATAAAGGTAATCAACTGGTGTGATCATGCGATCTTAAGTAAAGATGCGGAACCATCATTTTACCTTGAAAAAGATAACTGGGACGATAACTATTACAAGACAAGATACCATCTCCATCT
>DASVBA010000514.1:0-4057 GCA_036376095.1 Chryseolinea sp. | reverse complement strand
TTTCATTAGGAGTGGTCAAATCAGGAGCTTCCACCTCGATGTCTTTATACACCAATGATCCGTTCCAGGGCGAACCGTCCAATTGTTTCAGGAAAGGAAGATCTCCATCACCATTGAAAGGAGGGTGGTTCCCCCGGGGATCGTGGGTGATCATTGACATTTCTATGGAATTGTATCCCTTCGCCAGTGTATTGTCAAGAAAGAATTTGTAATCCGGCACAGATTGAGAAATCATGAACCACGCAGTTCTGCCCAGGATGGGGAAGGGTTTATCTTTTTGGTCGACAAGGTAACGGCTGTTCGCACTGCTTTTCAATGGAAACGAAACAGAGTTATTCGCGGTCTGCGTGGATTGACCAAGCGCAACCATGGTGGAGATGTAGAAGCAACAACCTAAGACAAAACGAGGGAGCATCGGCGAGTTATCTATTTGTTATTTTGAAGATAAGTCTTTTTAATGATCACCGTAACACGATTTCAAATTTCCAAGTGAACACAGGGTCACCTATTCCGATAACTTTGGGCCGACAATTCTCCTCAGTACGGTCGTCCAGAGATATAAAACCTTCGGCTCAAGAAGTTGAAATGACACCGTCATTAGTGGAGGTTCGTTGAAGTCCTGGCCATCTTTATCAATTGCCACGAGCTTAAGCTCGTGGCAATTAATGCAGTAATCCATTGGGCTTTAGCCCAAAAGAGAGAGCCTTTTAAGATTGCAAAGATTGATATTGTTGGTAGCCGTTGCTTCTATTGCTGCAGGAAAAAAGGCAATGCAGACCACTTCACAAGACCAACAGAAAGTTTACAGTTGTCATTGCGCAGGATTTTCACAAAATTGATCAGCGGTAAAGAATTCTTCCATCATGCGAATTGTCGTTGTTTGGTCTGTTTTGTGTTGTCTTTCCCTGAGTTGTGGAAAGAAAGAACCATTTGCAATTGTTGAGGTGGATGAACCGGCCTTCGTCGGGAACACAGTCTTTAGTTCATTTGAAGATCTGACTTCCCCCAGGTTCAGGACATTCAGAGAAAAATACATGCTTGATACCGTTTTCCACGGCGAAGAAGATGAGTTTAAACGAATGCTGATACTTCGGAACTGGATAAGGAGCGTGATGGACATCAGCGATTTTGAAGATAGCTATCCAGGCGATGACTATGCGGACAAGATACTTGACGCTGGCTTAAAAGGTCAGGGCTTTCATTGTGGTCACTATAAGATCGTTCAGAATGCGGTGATGAATTCCTTTGGTTATGTTACCCGATGCCTTGGTGCCGGTCCCGGAGTGAAGGGTGGGCCCAATGGTCATCACGGAATCAATGAGATCTGGAGTAACAAGTTTCATAAATGGTTTTTGTCTGATGCAAAGTACAATCACCATTTCGAAAAAGATGGAATTCCGCTCTCTGCTCTCGAAATCCGCGACGAGTATTTGAAAAACAAAGCTGCCGACATTGTCCTAGTAAAAGGGCCCGATAGAGTTCCAATTGACGGAGACGGACTTGTAAATAGCAAAGGTGTGGTAGAACAATGGGCCAAGGAGCGATTTGCTCAAACGTATACCTGGGTAGAATGGGAAGCGTTCAACAATCGTTTTACGCAGTGGCCTGACAATGATGACGCCGTCAGTCACCTGAACATGTACGCGGACGACTATTACAAGAACAACACCTGGATATGGGATGGCAAGCCGCACTGGGCCTACAATACGGAGTTTATGATTCCCATTACGGATCGAAATGCTATTGAATGGACACCTAACACCGTGAAATCGGATGTAAAGATCGATGGCGATAAGGCGATAGTGAAGCTACATTCTACTACTCCTAACCTGAGGTCCTACCAAATGAAGCTATCAACGGAAAATGACTGGACAGATGTAGCTGATTCGCTTTCGGTTGAATTAACCAACGACAGAAACGAATTATCTTTCAGAACGGTCAACCTTGCCGGCGTCGCTGGCGTGCCGAGCAAGGTAGTTGTTGCCCGGCGTGATTGAGAATTGCCGTACACTATTGCAATAATCCGCAATCAAAACTTAATTTTCACGTTGTTGCTGCATCTCCCTTACCGTCTCTAAATCCTACTGCAAAGAGAACAGTAACAACAACGGAAAAAATCAAGGGGACGATCCAGAACGATTGCCACTGCTCAAGCGTCGGATTGTCGCTGCCATGCATAATGGAATTATAAATCCAACCGGAAGTCAGGGCTCCAAGTCCCTGACCTATACCATAGGACACCAGAACAAAAAAGCCTTGCGCTTGTGCGCGAATGTCACTCGTAGCACGCTTGTCAATATACACCTGACTGGCAACGTAAACGAAATCATAACATGCTCCATGAAGCAGTATCCCCCCGATCAACATCCATACTACGGCATCGGTAGCACCAAGAGCAAACAATGCATAACGGAGTGACCAGGCAAGAAGTCCCAAGATCATTACCCATCTTATTCCCAGTCTCCTGAAGAACCAAGGCATTAGCAACAGGAATATTACTTCCGACATTTGGCCGAATGTCATCTTGAAAGCAGGGTCGCTGATGTTTGCGGTCTTGAGGAATACAGGCACGTAAGGGAAATAAATAGCGAACGGTATGCTGATGAGCAGCAGTCCAATGATGAATATTATAAATGAAGGTGAACTCAATTTTTTGAGAGCGTCGATTCCGATGATATCGCGGAAGGAAATTCCTTTGCCTTGACCCTGTGGAGGAACATCCGGCAATGTAAAGCTGTATAATCCCATGAGTATGCCCGCGATTCCCGAAACATACATCGGTAGCGGAGTGGTGTCCCCATGCAGGAAAAAGCTGACGAGGATACCTGCGCCGATCCAACCAAAGGTACCGAACAGACGAATGATCGGGAATTCTTTTTCTTTGTCGTCAACAAGATGGAAGGCCGTTGCGGATGCAAGTCCCACGGTAGGCATATAGCACAACATGTGGAATAAGAGAAATAACAGGAACAATGTGGGCGATGTGGATCCTAGCAAAGGGGCACAAATGACAAAGATGCCGCTCAGAATATGCATGACACCCATTACTTTTTGTACGGAGAAGAACCGGTCGGCTATCATTCCCATGAAGAACGGCGAGACGATACCTCCGATAGGGCTAACCATGTAAGCGAGATAAATGATATCGCTCATTCCATGACTTGCCATATAATTACCCCCCGTAGCATACCATGACCCCCAGATAAAGAACTGGAGGAACATCATCCCCATGAGGCGTACTTTCATGAGGCTATGCATAGGATCGGCACGGCTTGTTGATGATCAAGGATGTGAGCATGAATTACACGAGGGCTGCTCTTTGTGATCCGGTTTTTTTGACGGAGATCTTATTTAACAATTGTTTAACGTAACGCATAGCCCGCTCGGTAGCCTTATCGATCTCCTCAACTCCCATGATCTGATGATTGCGTATCATCGGAAGGCAGTATTCAGAGACGAGATAGCCATCATATCCGTGTTGGTATAATCCTTCGAGGAATGCTTCGTAGTTGATCTTTCCGCCATGGTACGGAGCAGGTTCCTGGATGATTTCGCCGTTAGCGTCTTCCGTAAAGTTCCAGGCGCCGTAATGAGTATATTGAATGTATTCAGCGCATTTGTCCACAGCCTCGCGCACATATTCAGATTTCTGGCGGTCGGAGAATAGCGGTACGTCCATGCACAGTTTTAAATTCTTGCGGTCAATTTCCTGCAACATTGCCAAAGTGTCTTCGTAACCGGGATTCAATACCGGCGCATGATTCTGAAGCAGAATGGTGATACCCATATCTGCGGCAAGGTCTGTCACTTCACGGATACCGGTTATCGCACGGTTCCATACTCGCAGGTCGGAGGCGTTGACCACTTTAAAATAATTACCCCTTTCATACGGCGCATAGCTGGCAAGTAGTTCTTCGTCATTGATAATACCGGGCCATGCTGCAAAGATTTTTACCTTATCAATATTAAGGTCCTTTGCCATCTCCAGCACCATCCGCATCATGGCGAGATTGTTTTCGCGTTCCTCCATGTGACGACTGCAAAAGTTGCTCATACT
>DASVBA010000505.1:0-6199 GCA_036376095.1 Chryseolinea sp. | reverse complement strand
GTTCCAAAATGGCAGAGTCACTTTTGCGACCGGATTCTCGCCGGAAGAAACGCTCAGATTCAACTACAATCTCTACCTGGGGCAAATGGAACTAATCACAAACGACGGCGATACTTCACAGATCAAACGCTCAAAGGACCTGAAACTTGTCAGCATTGGCGATCATTTATTCTTTCATGACACTAAGCTTGGATATCTGGAGATCGTTTACCAATCGCCCGTCGCATTGGGAGTCCTGAGAAGGTTGAGCACGGTCGACTGGGTTAACGCATCTGAATCTGAACGCTATTACACGAAAGAAGAACATTACTATTTCCTGGACAACGAAAATAAGTCACACCTGGCCTCCGTAACCTCCATTCAAAAACTGTTCAATGATCAACGAAGGGAAGTGAAAGACTACGTTAACAAAAACAAGATTGATTTTGGAAACCAAAAGGACCTTATAAAACTGCTCACCTTCTGTGATGGATTGACTAAAATAAATCAAAACTAAATTTCCCCGGCCACTGGGTTGACAGCTTTTGAAAGCCGCCCGGAATAGAACCAATAGCCACCTCAACCTATCGTCAATATTTATATTTTTTCCTGTGGTTCTTTGCTTCCTTAGTCATCTTTCCAAATTGTTTTCCCAGCCGCTTTTTGTCTTCGATCTTAATTTCAAAGCGTCGTTGCTCTTTCATCAGCTTTAGATAGCTCTCATATACATAAGCGTCTAGCGCACCGGAGTTCAAAGCTTTCAATACGGCGCAGTCCGATTCATTGACGTGCTTGCAATCCGAATAGCGGCAGCCTTCAGCGAACTTGCTTATCTCTGGAAACAGATCAGCCGAATGTTGGCCTTCATCCGCTGTCATTCCAAATTCCCTCATTCCTGGAGTATCAATTATTAGACTGCCGTTAGGCAACTGAAACAACTCACGCGTGGTTGTTGTATGCTTACCCTTTCCCGTTGAAAAACTTTTTTCTCCGATCTTCTGAAATTGAGAATGCAAAAAGGAATTAAGCAATGAGCTTTTTCCCGTCCCCGACGACCCAACCATTATGTACGTCTTGCCTGGCTCCATTACCTCGTTTGCGAGCACATCAATGCCAAACCCAGAATATGTACTACAGTAGTATACGCCACAATCCCTCTTCAGCCTGTTGACCTGAGCTATATAATCCCCTGGATCTGTAACCAGGTCCGATTTATTCAGCACTACTATTGGAGTTATACCACAGGACAGGATTTGGACTATGTATCGTTCCAGCCTCATGATATTAAAATTAGCATCCAGGCCCTGGACAATGAGCGCACAATCGATGTTGGCTGCTAGTACTTGCTTTTCGAATTTCACCCCAGGTGCTTTCCTCGAAAGTTCGTTCATGCGCGGTAATACACTGATGATATATCCCATGTCGCCGTAGTCCATATAAAACACCCAATCGCCTACTTTGGGCAGTTCTTCAACCGCTGTTGCGAAAAGCAAACGGCCCGAAAGCTCTGTTTCCAGCTCGCCGTTTTCAGAAATCAAAAGATACTTAAAGCCCTTGATGGAGGTGACACGTCCCACATGAAGGTCATTTTGCTCGGCTGACTTTGCATTTTGTTGATGAAAGGCATTCCAACCGTAGTTATTTAGAGTTGTCATTTGTAATCGTTGATAGGACCAATGAGATCATCGAAGCGCAAAAGCGCCCGCAATCTCACTAGTAAGTATAGAGATAAGAAAAACCGTTAATTACAGGTTCAATGCACGTTGAGAAACCTGTTTACACCTCATTGGTGTAATTATGCCGCAATTCCGGCCGGCGTGGGGCGATATGTAGTGGCCATTGTCATCAGCTCAAAAGTAATAAAAAACCGCAAAAATCAGAATGTCCTATGGTTCAACTGAAGAGAAAAACAACTGTAAGCCTGGAGAAACCGCGTTTTTAATTAAGAATTCAGTTTTTATACGCCCTGTTTCAACCTTTCAGCTAATCCAAAATTATTTATACTACCTCCCGCTCAATGGAAAGTGATGTAAGAAATTCCCGTTTTGTGAAACATTTTACCCACATTAATTGAATTACGTTTTCAGAAATCAGTACTCAACTCCGGCGCTTCATCGATGGATCGTCAGACCTTCAACTATTTACATTAAATGGACTCAACCTATACTTGTTATGCAGAACGGTAACAACTGAAATTAAATAACTTAGGAGCTAAGCGCATTCATTTCCAAAAGAACGGACCTTTCATTGCAATTTAACCATGCGCCATTCATCTCATCTCCATTAAAGCCGATATGCAATCGTATTAGTTACCGTTGGTCGTAAATTCTTGAGGGTAACATTGGAATCAGCAAAAAAACAAAATGACTTTTTGAAAATGCAGGTTTATAAAATTGATCCAACGAGCAATACTGCAGCGACGAATCCATTATCAGCGGTGAGCTGCATTATACTTCGATAAAGCAATTTTGATCCGAACAATTCAGCCATAGTTAAATCCGTTTCGCAGGGTTAATTATTGATGAAAATCATTTTATGAAACATCTTAATGTTTCATGCGAAATGAACTCCCGAATTAATTCAGTCAAAAAAAAATAAACCTTGTACCTTTTTTCAAAATGTTAGTCCTGCTAGTCAAAAAAATTAGAACAGTTTTGCAACGTCTATTCCATAGGTTGATTTGGTCGTCGTTCTAATTTTCTTCAGTGTGCTTTTTTACCACTGTCCGACGTAATGTGAAATGGGTGTGCGGAGAGGATCTTGACAAATTAAATACAACTCCATCCCTGCTGAACAAACTCGATGATCCAATGTGATCGTCTCTGATTTGTTTTTTACCAATAGTTTATAAACTCATTGGCAGATACCCTATTGCCTTCACTTTCCCCGAAGGCGCATCAATTACCAGGATCAATATGTCAGTTACTGACTCATCTGTGCAGTCCTGACTACGCGAGAAGAATTTTTAGAGCACAAAAAGCCGAAACATTTCTGCACTAAATAATAAAAGATGAATCGTTCAATTTTTACTCTGCTGTTCTTAGTCTGCTTTAATTCTATCATGGCGGCTGATTATTATGTCAGCACGTCAGGAAACGATGCCTCTGGAAACGGAAGCCAGGCCAGTCCCTGGAGAACACTTCGTTTTGCCTGCACAAAAGTCGCCGCTAACCAGGGCCACACAATCCGGTTATCGGGAGGTACCTATGTTGAGCTCCAGATCAATGTGCCTCCTGGCGTCAACGTCATCGGCTCAGGACGTGATGTGACGATAATCAAATCAGACCCATCTTTTTATTATAACCCGACAAGCCCAGGTTTTTCAATGGACAAGTTGCTGATCAATCTGAGTTCCGGGTCGATGACTGCAGGCAATCAAAGCATTAAGGATTTCACTTTGGATGGCGATGGAAAAAAGTTACACGGAGGTATTTATGTAAAGAATAGAAGTAACGTGACCATCCAAGGTATAAAGATCCAATACACCAATTTTACCGGATTGTGGTTATGGGATGTGAATGATTCAAGGGTTACAGACATACAAATAAAGAACAGCGCCTGGGGAAGCTCGGCCTGGTGTTCAGGTGCGCTTGCCATCTCCAACCTGCTTCGTGTGGAAATCGATCACGTCAGTGTTGACGAAGGAGTGGGTTATGGAATCAAAGCATTGGGAACAAATGGGCCTTTGCACTATGTGAAGTTCCATGATAACAATATTTCTGTAGCACCGACTGGCGTATGGGCCGGCGGATCTGCTCCAAATATTGCATTTGAGCTTTGGAACGTGGACTTGAAAGGTTGCGAGTTCTATAATAATTATACTGACAACACCGTATCTCTGGTGATGGACCAGTCGCAGTGGGCTTATCCAAAGGGAACGTCAACGATCCACGTCTATAATAACGTTATGGACATGGAGAAGCGTGCAGGCGGCGGCGGATATGCGCTGGAGGTGAGCGTACACGATATTGAAATTGATCATAATTACATACACAAGGGCAAATATGGCATTGTGAACTGGGATACTCATGGGAACAAGATGAGCAACTGGAATATTCATCACAATACTTTCTATGGCATAGTAAATTATTACCCAGGGGACATTGTCCGGGCACAGAATTCCGGATTTCACAATGTGAAATTCTACAACAACACCGTTGAGTTCACTGGAACGACGACCACCAACCTCTTCGCATCCTACGGAGGAAGCAGCGAGAACGTAGAGATAAAAAACAATCTCATTATCAACTCAGCCACTGCTTACAGCTGGTACCCCAACCGACTTGTATACCTTGAAAATGCAACCCTCAGTAATCTTCAGGTTGTAAACAACTTCCTTGTTAATCAGGCAGCAGGTACAGTTCCAGGAACATACACTAACAACATCACCACCGGAGATCCCAAGATCACTAAATCCGGAAACCGCCCGTCGCCTTATTATATCCCTGGCACTGGAAGTCCTCTTATTGACGCAGGGTTAAGTCTTGGACTTCCGTTCTCCGGAAGCAAGCCTGATATTGGTGCTTACGAAAGCGGTAATACAACTACCATTGCGGTCACCGGAGTTACGTTAACTCCTTCTACTGCATCCCTGACAATAAATGGAACTGCACAGCTGACAACAACGGTCAGCCCTTCAAATGCGACAAATAAGAATCTAACGTGGACCTCAAGCAACGCAGCTGTAGCAACAGTGAACAGCAGCGGATTGGTCACCGGCATCGCAGCCGGCACAACAACAATCACAGCAAAAACTGTCGATGGAAACAAGACCGCTACCTGTAGCGTTACCGTCACGACATCGACATTAGCAGTAACGGGAGTGACAATTACGCCAACAACCATGAGCCTTGGAATAAATGGGACCGCACAGCTTACAAAAACCCTCGCACCATCAAATGCAACCAATCAGAATGTTACCTGGTCTTCATCTAATTCAGCTGTTGCCACAGTCAGCAGCACCGGACTTGTTACGGGCAAAGCAGCTGGCAATGCTACCATTACCGCAACAACTGCAGATGGAAACAAAACAGCAACGGCTTCTGTGACGGTTAGCTCTGGTCAGGTAGCAACAATCGACCTCGACAACGCGTCACAAGGAACCGAAAACAATAAATTCAATTTCGGATCCGGCTGGACACATGCCACAAACACCGCCGATCAGTTCTACATGAGCACTGCTTCATTTTCAAATACTGCATCTAATACCGTATCGCTGCAATTCGCAGGCAACAAGGTCGAGCTCTATACTGCTAAAGCCTCACACCACGGCATCGCTGCCGTGTCAATTGATGGCGGCCCCGAAACGTTTGTCGATCTCTATAGCGCAACACGCCAAAACTATGTGTCAGTCTATAACAGCGCGCTCGTCGATGGAAATCACACTATTAAAATACGTGTGACCGGAACAAAGAATAGCGCAGCAACAGGTACTTATGTTGTGGTTGACTTCATCAAAGTGTATTCATTGAGTGGTACTGCAGTAACCGGTGTAACAGTCTCGCCTGCAACGGTTACGTTGGCTCCGGGATCAACGCAACAACTTACCCCTACGATAAGTCCTTCAACTGCATCTAACAAAAATGTTACCTGGACGTCAAGTAATAACAGCGTTGCAACAGTAAGCTCATCTGGTCTGGTAACAGCCGTTGCCGTCGGTGCCGCTACCATTACTGCAAAGACCGTAGATGGCGCGAAGACAAGCACCTCCGCTGTCACCGTATCGTCGTCGGTGAGCAGCGTCGCGATATCACCTTCGTCGGTTGCTGTTAATCTGGGAGCAACACATCAGCTCAGTGCCGTAGTTACGCCTTCGACAGCTATTAACAAAAATGTAACCTGGAGATCCGCGAATAACAGTATTGCAACCGTAAGCCCGACAGGAGTTGTAACAGCTGTTGCTGTCGGAAATGTTGCAATCACGGCAACTGCCGAGGATGGCGGAAAAGTAGGCACGTGTAACATGTCAGTAATCATTCCGGTACAAAGCGTGACTATCGATCCAACAGCCCTTTCGCTGAATATAGGAGGTACCCAGGCTATGAACGCCATCATAGCGCCCGCGAATGCCTCAAACAAAAGTGTAACGTGGAGCTCATCCAATCCGGCCGTTGCTACCATTAACAACAACGGCACGCTTACTGCCCTGGCGCCGGGAGTATCCACAATAACCGTAACAACAGTGGACGGTGGAAAAACGGCAACGTCATCTCTCACCGTT
>DASVBA010000498.1:0-4013 GCA_036376095.1 Chryseolinea sp. | reverse complement strand
TTTCCAATGCAAAAGAAAGCGAGAAAAGGTGGGAGGTAGCAGTATTAGGGTGTTAGGGATGCGAGCAGGTTTAACTTACATGACTCTGATGCTGCAATATGTATTTCCTTTTTCGATTGAGTGCATCCAAAGATGGATTGTCAGTTTTTGCGCGATGTTTTTTTTCGCCTCTTTGCTGGTTGTCGATAATACGCTAGCTCAAACAAAGCCACGGATAATTTTCGAGAAGACGTTGGGGAGTGCTGACGAGGATGTTTTGTTAAGTGCAGTGCAAACACCAGATAAAGGTTTTCTGCTCGTAGGCGGCACCGCCATCTACCAGACGCCGGATGGCGACGATCTCCATGGCCTCTCCAACGGCGTGCTGATAAAAGTTGATGGCAATGGCAACAAATTATGGCAAAAAAATTTTGGAGGTGATGGTGATGATGGAATAAACGTTATCATCGAGGCACTTGATGGTGGATATATCCTTGGTGGAAGTTCGAAATCTAATCCTGAATCAGGGAATAAGACGTCGCCGTTGCATTCCTCGGGAGACTTTTGGATTATTAAAGTTGATGAGGAAGGTAATAAGATTTGGGAGATGTCCTACGGCGAAGGATCACGGAACATATTGCAGCAGGTAATAAGTACTTCGGATGGAAACTATATGCTCGCAGGTACTTCCAGAGACAACAATCAAGACAATACAGATAAATCTTATGACGATTTCTGGATCGTTAAGATCGACGAGTTCGGTCATAAACTTTGGGGGAAGACCTTTGGAGGCGATTCAAATGATCTTCTTTACTGCATCACGTCCACGTCTGACGGTGGATATATTCTAGGTGGCACATCCCAATCAGGTGTTTCAGGAGATAAAACAGAGAGTAATTTTGGGATATTTAGGCATGATGACTACTGGATAGTTAAAATAGACAGCCAAGGAAGAATTGAGTGGGACAGAACTTTTGGTGGCGAAACCTCTGACGTTCCAACAGCGATAGAAGAACTTGATAACGGGTATTTGATTGGAGGTTATAGTTTGTCAATTCCATCTGGAAATAAGACAACGGATCTCATCAACCCTGCTGGATCCAATCACACTTCAGATTTATGGTTTATAAAGGTGGATCGCCTTGGAAACCAACAATGGCAAAAAAGAATTGGCGGTGACGACTTTGATATTGTGAACAACATGAAAAAATCGGCAGATGGAAACTTCGTATTGTTTGGATCATCATGGTCGGCTCGTGGGTACGAAAAAGAGTCTCCCAGTATGGGTGGCTCGGACATGTGGATTGTAAAAATGAATGAACAAGCCGAAGTGATTTGGGATATTGCTCTCGGAGGAAGTGCCGAGGAGCAAGCTTTCAATGGCTTGCTTCTTTCTGATAGCGTAATGTTTGTGGTTGGTTACTCTAACTCAAATATCTCGGGTGATAAATCAGAAAACAATCTTGGACAGGGTCTAAAGGATGGATGGGCTGTAAAGTTTGGATTGAAGACAGAATATTGCCCTATCGTGGACCTTGGAATGGATACTGTACTATGCAAAGGTGAATTGATGGAGTTGTCTGTGACCAGTGAAGCCTTGGGATATCGTTGGAACAACGACGAAAGCGAATCATCCAACAAATTTTTGGTGGATAAACCAGGTGCTTACGATGTGATGGTCACTTTTGCAAACTGTGTAGTTCGCGATTCCATCAATATAGAGTTTACATCATCTTTTTGCAGAGACATTATCCCAAACGTAATCACACCTAATGGAGACGATCTAAATGAATTTTTTGTAATAGAGTTGCCAGACCGTTGGTACGTCAGCATTTTGGATCGCCATGGAGAAAGCTTATACGAAAGCTCGGACTATCGAAATGACTGGAACGGTTCCGAGGTACCATCTGGAGTCTATTATTATCGAGTAGTGAATGAGAAAAAGTCGAGAGAATATAAAGGATGGTTGAAGGTCATAAAATAGATAGCAGCGGAAACCATAAACGTATTTTAGTTAATAATATTACAATTTATTGACCACTGGTTTCACTCTTAAGTCGTTTGAAAAAAGTTTTTACTCGATAGGGTGAACGCGGCGCAACTCCTGGTTCCTCGTCGTCATAAAGTCGATCTAGGACCAATTCGTCATTGTCGACCTTTATTATGACATATCTGTCGTTTTGGAACGCTAGTGTGCTATCGCTTATCGTGTATTCATATTTAAAGGGCTCTTCTGGGATCCACCATTCGGTCACCACTCCATTATTGCTGAATTCGAGGTGCCTTTTATTCCCTGTATCAATCATCATTGAATCCAGAAAGGGTAAAGGATCACCTCCTTTGTCTTCTTTATAGGCAACCCAGGACCCAACTAATTCAGGATAGCCTTGATTCTTATCTTTGCACGATTGAATTAAAGAAAGCGAAACTACTCCCAATGCGGGCAAAATGACTCTAATTATTAGTTTTCCTATGAGGTTCATATTAAAATTCGTTGTAACCAATTCGTCAGGTGAAACGAGCGGATAAAATAATACTTAGTGCTGATACCTACAATAAAGAAAGAGATTTTTTTACTTTATCACTCAAAATATAACGTATGCAAATTTATTTTTTCCAAGTGGTTCATACCTTGGTGGATTTTAGATGCGAATTATTAATGAAACAATTCATGAAGGAAGGGCATGGCGTCATAATTAAAGCCGCCGTTTCGAATCACTTGCCATCACTGATTTGACACGAGCAAATAGGCAATGATTTATTTTTCAGAATTTCATACAACTCGTGTGTTTGATTTGTCGCAGTTGGTTGATTCGAGTAACAAATTCTAGAATAACCACCTAGCTAACTCGCAAAGGTGAACTTTATAGCGCCAGTGCCAGTGAACTCCAGGGTGAAATGAGGGAAGCAGCAATTAGATTTCAGAGAACGATTATACCCGATCTCCTGCGTGAATAGGAACGAAAGTCTCTTTCTCACATAATTTATGACCATACCTTGAAAGACTTTCGTGCTGTTACTCGATCAGAAGCGGAGGTATATCTGAAGGACCTATCAAGAAAAGGTATTGACGTCCTTTGTTTAACAGATCCTGAACCGGAACCTGAACGAAATCCAGAAGATGAGATCGACACATCGAATGGCCCTGTCGAAGTTTCCTTTTAGGAAGAAAAAGCCTGACTAACAACACTAGGGTCAAACCATCAATGATCTAACTCGTAAATACCCCCGAATCTAGAAGAACATCTGGAACTGCGACCGCTCGTCGCAAAAACAAATCCCATCTAAAAGGGCTGTGATATAATTTTCGATTAATAATTTAATAACTGATAGGCTGATAAAATACATAGGCGAATCGGAATTAATCGCCCTTCCTTATTGAACTCCTACAACTTACCTTCTCAGTCCCTTCCTCCTTTTCCTATGCTGCGCTTCCTTCAGCACATGATCCACCATATCAGATTCGTTAGGAGTGCTGAAATTATTCCCACGACTGTGGGTGTCAAGTAGCGTTTTAAGCGGGATGACTTTTGGTATTTTGAAAGCCGTGTCGATGAGTCCGTCAGTTGCTCGACCAAGTTCGCATTCAGCGTCGAGATCTGTTCCTCTAATGATTTGAGCTGCGAACGATGGTCGGAAAACGCACATCGCATAAGCTGGTGTTCGTACTGGTATTTGCTCATATCCGACAGGACTTTTTCGTATACCGTCCCGACTTGATTGAGCATTCTGGCTACCTGCTCGAAGTTGACTGATGGCGTGTTCTGATCTAACATTTGTCTGGTGAATTCTTTGGCGATCTCGTTCTTGTTCATAATCAATAGTGTTTTTGATGGTTGACCATTTGTACCCATTTCCCAGCTTGGAGCCCTGCATCACCATACCTTGATAGCTGTATGAAATGCCGCTCACATAACCCTTGATGCCTGATTGAAAATCACAGCAACACCTTTTGCATTAAGCGAGGAAATGAATTCATCTGTTGTCATTTGCTTATTAGATTCCAGCGCTTCCTTAATAATTACTTGCATGGC
>DASVBA010000486.1:0-3231 GCA_036376095.1 Chryseolinea sp. | reverse complement strand
AGAATGCTGGCCGGCCGGCCAGCATTCTTGACCTTTATGCAGAAGTGGATATACCGGAGATCGAAGGAGTTGAACCGTTGAGAATGAAGATGGCGTCGTCAGCGGGAAATGTGGTTGGAAAAAAATTAGTATCCTCAGAGTCTGCGACGTGGTTAAGTGAACACTTTGAATCGAACCTTTCCGACATCAAGGTAGCTATCGACCGGTTCTTGTTGAATGGGATCAATCACGTGCTATATCACGGTACTGCCTATTCACCGCCAGGTGAAGCATGGCCTGGCTGGTTGTTCTATGCATCGATTCACATGAATCCAAGAAATTCCATTTGGGCGGATGTTGACGCGTTGAATCAATACATTACACGATGTCAGTCTTTCTTGCAACGATCCTCAGCGGATAATGATGTATTGTTGTACTTCCCGATCTATGACCGTTTTGCCACACGTGGTGAAGAAATGGTTGAACATTTTGACGGTGTTGGAAAACAATTTGAAAATACTGCCTTCAGACGAAACGCCGAAACCATGCTTAAGAGGGGTTACACATTTGACTATATCTCCGATGCGCAAATCATGAAGATTAATGTCGAGGACGGCGCGTTGATAACGGAATCAACGGCTGCATATAAGACGATTGTTATTCCGCATTGCCGTTATATACCCGTTGCAACTTTTGAGAAAGTTATCGCTCTTGCGAAGGCTGGTGCGACGGTGATTATCACTGAAGGTCCGCCTGAAAGCCCTGCAGGTTTCAGCAAGCTTGATGAGAATAAGAAATTGTTTAATGATTTAGTGAAACAGTCTGACGCGTCGGCTGAGGTGGTGGCCGGCATCCGCGAAACTAAATTGGGACAGGGAAGGATAATTATGGGCGACTCTATTGTCGCCGCACTTAATCACTCCTCCATTAAAAGGGAAGTGATGGTGGATCAGGGAATTCAATTCATTCGTAAAAAAGAAAATGGTGACAGGAAAATTTATCTGATTGCTAATGCAACGGATAAATCCTTTGAGGGATGGCTGCCATTATCAGAGAGTAGTAAGTCGGTTGCGATTTATGACCCCATGACAGGAGAGTTCGGGTCCGCCCGTATCAGACAAGCAAGTGCCGGGGCAGCGGAAGTTTTCGTCCAGCTAACGAAGAGTCAAACGTTAATACTGGAGACTTACAAGAGTGACATAGGCGCTCAGCCATTCCGTTATATTTCGGAAGTGGGGGACCCGGTACTGTTGAATGGTAAATGGAAGTTGACTTTTCTTTCCGGCGGAACAAAGCTTCCTCCCGCCGTTGAAATGGATGCAGTTTCATCCTGGCTTGCATTCGGAAGTGATTATGCGTCATTTTCCGGAACAGCATCATACACCACTTCGTTTAAGAGACCCGCAACTAATTCTGCAGGCTGGAGATTGGACCTTGGTGTCGTAAAGGAAAGTGCTGAGATATTGCTTAATGGAAAACCGTTGGCGACGTTAATCGGCCCAGTGTACCATTGTTACATCGACAAGGCCCTTTTGGCAGAAGATAACATTCTCGAAGTAAGAGTCTCCAACTTAATGGCCAATCGCATTGCTGACCTTGATAAAAGAGGGGTCTTCTGGAAAAAATTCTACAACATCAATTTTCCGGCGCGAAAACCTGAAAATCGTAAGAATGGATTGTTCGATGCCTCGGAGTGGATGCCGCGAGAATCAGGATTGATAGGGCCTGTGCGACTACAACCCGTGAAATAGAATATTCGTTAATCGTTAACCGTTAATCGTTAATCGTTAATCGTGATTCGTTATTCGTTAACGACCAATTAACCGTCTCCCTGAGTTAAGCACCGCGACCTGCATTAATCATCAAATGGATGGATGGTCACAATAAAGGTTGATGCAGAATTAAGGTGTTGCTACATACTATAGATTGATAATCAAGTTGTTTGAGGAACGTCATTGTAAGCTGAAGAAGTGTGATGAAAGCAGTGGAGTGTGAAAATTTCTAGGGACGCATGGAGCTTTCAGGCAGTTGTGCTGCGAAGGATCTCACTACGTTTAAGCGAATTAAGAGCACAGCTGAATTGAATGAGATCCTTCGCTATGCGGAGACTTTTTTTTATTCGGCTAGCCAAGAAGCTTTAGTTGTGAATTTTTGCGTTGTGCATCCACAGCTCAGGATGACGGCCTCAGAGGAGGGAAGCCAACTCGGAATGACGGTCGCTGAAACGGTGGTGGCGGTTCCAAAAAAGGGTTACTTCCATTCAACTATCATGGGTAACAGCATCCTAACATTGACCTTTCGTTTGTATAGTTCTCCCGGCGACCAGTTGTCTATGTTATTAACCAGTGAATCTATTTGATCATCATATTGCCCACCGGCTGGATCTATAAAGCAAAAGTTTCGCACGTGCCCTTCTGCATCGATGATAAAAGTGAACACAATTCTTTCCGAACCTTTTCCTTTTTCTTTCGGATTTTTCAGATTCTTTAGAACGTCCTTGTAGAATTGAGCAATCCCGCCCGGGTATTCAGGTTGCTGGTTCACAGTGCTGTAGACCTCGTGGCCATCCAACGTATCCGGTTTCGTAAAACATTTGTTGGAATTGGCAATCGATTGAGAGACTGCAACTGTGCTTATCATCGATAAACAACACACGGTAGAAAATCGGAAAATAACTGCAAGGTTAGATCGTCCCTTCGTCATAGGTGACATTAAAAGAAAACCAAACAAACCGTCAAATTGAATTCCGGTTAATGAAGCTGAAGACATTCTTTACCACTTCTCTTTTCTTTTTGAGGATCATGTAGGCGGCAGTTTCGCCCATTACCTGGAAATCTGTCGAGATGACGGTTATTCCAAGCAGATCTTTCAGCGGGGTATCGTTGTAGGAGATAATGCCGATGTCGCTACCCAGCACTAGATTTTTGTCCCGGATCTGTTTTACGAGATTGACGAGGTCCATCTCCTCTATTATAATGTATGCATCGCGTGGCCGCAGTTCCATATCCTGGTATATTTCTTCCAGCACTTCGGAGCTGAAGTTAAAATCGGTGCAGAACTTCTGGAATCCTTGAACGATTTCCACAGGATGCGGATACAGTGCTTTGCGCGGATAGACAAGAATAAGCTTTTTATAACGCTTCAACAAAGTATTTGCTTCCTGGAGCGCTTCATAAATATCCATCTTGAAATCCTGATAGACAGAAGCAACGTCCGGCCCCAACGCAGGCAGATGATTATCAAGAACCAGGA
>DASVBA010000464.1:0-4875 GCA_036376095.1 Chryseolinea sp. | reverse complement strand
AACTGGCTTGCAATGGTCGGCAAACCAGGAATGATCAGTTCATTGATAAAGAAGATGATCGCCAGGCTGATGATCATCGCAGCAACCACACCCCACGTCGAAGGTTTGTATTTCTTGAAGTAGTAAATTAACGCCAACGCCGGGATCGTCACGAGGTTGAGAAGGTGAACACCGATAGAGAGTCCCATCATGTAGAAGATGAGCAGAAGCCAGCGGTTTGCTTTTGATTCGTCTTCAATGACATCCCACTTCAACATTGCCCATACTACGAACGCAGTAAAAAAAGACGACATCGCATAAACTTCGGCCTCGACGGCAGAAAACCACGCCGACTCTGAAAAAGTGTACGCAAGCGAGCCCACGAGTCCGGCACCGATCAAAACCCAGATCTTGTCTTCGGTAAGCTCTTCAGGTTTGGATATCTTCATAAGCTTGCGGCCGAAAAGGACTATCGACCAAAACAGAAATAATGCGGCAAACGCGCTTGCCAGAACACTGCTGAAGTTTATCCAGTAGGCGACTTTACTAACATCACCGAAAGCTAGAAACGAAAACATCCTGCCTATCAACAAGAAGAGAGGAGCTCCCGGTGGATGGGGAACTTCAAGTTTGTAGGAAACCGCGATGAATTCACCACAATCCCAATAACTGGCCGTTTCTTCCATCGTTAGCCAATACGTCACCAGGGCTACTCCGAATACCGCCCACCCTGCTATGTTATTTAGTTTCTGAAAGTTCATGTTAGGAGTTTTCTCTTTGGAAAATAAAAGCCGGCCAGCTAGAGACAGGCAGCCGCGAAAATAAGGAAATTTTAAATACCCCCGGCTTTATCGCCGCGAGCCCTCGAATGGGGATTTTCAGCTGAATATTCTATTTTTTCCGGTGATGTAAGTACTTTGCTAAGTCAGTTGAACCGAAATATTGGAACCAATACCATTTTTGTCGCTTGCTCCCCAGCATGCCCTTATACATAACCGCGTGACTGAAGCCTTAAAAAGGGTATTCGAGAAAAATTGGTACATCCTGGGCGAAGAATTAAAGACGTTTGAAAGTGAATATGCACGATTCACTAATGTCCGGCATTGTATCGGTGTCGGAAACGGATATGATGCCCTTTCAATCGCTCTAAAAGCCTGCAACCTGGCGCCGGGCGATGAAGTGGTCGTGCCCGCACATACTTATGTGGCAACATGGCTTGCGGTCAGCAGGTGTGGAGGAGTGATCGTGCCCGTTGAACCCGATCCGTCATCCCTGCTCATTGATGCCGAAAAGGTTGAAGAACACATCACACCAAAAACGAAAATTATATTACCTGTCCATCTCTACGGTCACCCCTGCGACATGACCAAGCTTGAACAGATCGGAAGTCGTCATTCAATAAAAATCATTGAGGACAATGCCCAGGCCCACGGTGCAAAGTGGAAAGAAAAGATGACTGGCAGTTTTGGCGCAGTCAATGCAACTAGCTTTTACCCCACAAAAAATCTCGGCGCGCTCGGCGATGGCGGTGCAGTTACAACAGATAGCGATACGATAGCTGAGTTTGTCAGACAGTATCGCAATTACGGATTTGAACGCAAGAACTATTGTGAAGTAGAAGGGATCAATTCGAGACTCGACGAAATGCAAGCTTCAGTGCTCAGCATAAAACTAAAATATCTGGATCATTGGAATCTGGAGAGACGGAAACTCGCCAATCATTATATTGATCGACTTCGGAATGTTGGCGATATTAAATTGATTGTACCCCCCAGGGAAGCTCTTCCCGTCTATCATCTTTTTGTCATAAGGTCGAAGAAACGCGATAAACTACGGGCGTACCTCGACTCCTGTCAGATTGAGACCACAGTTCACTATCCGCTGCCGCCACATCTTCAGAAACCGTATGCGTCGCTTAACTTGAAAAGGGGAAGTCTGACGTTAACAGAGGAGATCGCCAATACATGCCTGAGCTTGCCGCTTTGGCCAGGCATGACTACCCATCAGGTGGACCGTGTATGTGATTGTATTACAACTTTTTTTTCCAGGTAGCCGTGTGGTCATTTGTAAACGATCACATAAAAGACCAGCCATATAAAAAAGAGCAGAACGTACGAGCATGTCACTATGATCCACACATACTTTTTGTCCTTACGTGCAGCGTGGTGAATACCTTCCACCAGAACGTACCAATAGATAATTTCAAAAAGATTCAACGCGCGCAGGGGATAAGCCCACCGTTTGTCAATGGAGTAATAGTCGAAAAAATGCATGAGCGACAATGGATAAAACGAACCAATGTCGTTGTAAGTGGGATCCGTTTGAATGGTCATGAACCAAAGAATTTTTAACACCTCTGGCACGAGGAAAATGTATTCAGCGGCAAGCACGATTCCCCAACACTGACTGTAGGACACCCGGTAACCGAACATAAAGCAGCCCACCCAAACGACGAAGGCGATCACCGTAAACTTCCACAGGTAAACGAACGGGACGGAAAGATACTTCAAGGCGCTAATGATCCTCAATATCGAGCCCTCCGGACGATCCTGAAGGAACTCAAATGCGGCGGTTTCGTTTTCAACGAAGGAGATCTTGATGAACAGTAACAATAATGTCGCCAGGCATAGTAGCAAAAAAAGTAACCTTTTGTCGGCAGCAAAGAATGATTTAGTTTCGTGTTCCATGAAGAGTGGTAATGGGAACCAATGTTGTTATTTTTGGATTTTGAGAGATGCGTTCAGGGTATAAGTTTATGATTAACTGTTCTTTATTGCAACCATGGTGTGACACCGTCGGAACATTAAAGAGTCGTGCGTCTTTCCCGGTCAATACCAGTCCGTGGTTGATCATAATCTTACTCTTATGTGTCGCGGGCAACGCGGTTAAAGCACAGGAGGCAGTTAATAAAGATACCACCATCATCCTTATTTCGGATCTGCATGTGCAATTGGAATGTTCTCAGGCGTTAAACGATCTCTATAACTTCAAGTTTCCTAAAGCCGAGGAACAGTTCGCGTATCTCAAGGCAAGATATCCGTGGCATCCGCTGCCTTATTTTTTGATGGGCTTGATCGAATGGTGGAAGATCATGCCGAACACAAAAGACCTGTCACACGACGACACCTTCCTGGCATACATGGACAGCACCATTCTTGTCGGCGAGAATCTTTACAAGAGATATCCACAATATAAGATCGAAGCCTCGTTTTTTCTTGCAGCCGCCTATGGCTTTAAAGGACGACTGTACGCCGATGAAGAACGTAAGAATTGGGCCAAAGCCGCTGCTGTCGGAAAAAACGCGATAAACTACCTGGAAGCGAGCAAGACGAAAGAAGGACTGACTCCGGAATTACTGTTCGGAGATGCCTTATACAACTATTTTTCAGTGTGGGTACCTGAAAACTATCCTGCGTTGAAACCGCTGCTGTTGTTCTTCCGCAAAGGGGACAAAGCACTCGGGTTAAAACAATTGAAAGAAGTTTCATACAACGCATTTTATACACGCACAGAGGCAATGGTGTGGCTAATGCGCATTCTGAACAGTTACGAGAACGATCAGCCGCGTGCATTCCAGATCAGCGAATATTTACATCAAACCTATCCCGACAATCCCTACTTCCACCGCTATTTTGCCCGGATGCTGTATTATCAAAGCAGGTTCACCGAAGCAGAGCCGGTATGTAAAAAGATCCTGGCAGACATCGATAGCGGCAAAGTCGGCTACGAAGCCACCAGCGGACGATATGCCGCGTTCTTTCTGGGTCAGATCTACGATGCACGCCGGAAATACGACGAAGCCAAGAAATATTATGAGTTGTGCATGAAGTACGCCGAACAAATTAAAGCGACCGAATCCGGTTATTACTTGTATTCCATGATCGCTCTAGGCGAAATTGCAGAAAAGCAAGGCGACAAAGATGAAGCCCGAAAGCGCTTTAAAGAAGTCAAAAAGAAAGCTGGCCGCAAGGATGAAGCATTTAAAGATGCTAAGAGGAGACTGAGGAAGATGGAGAAGGGGGATTGAGTTTGGTAACTTTAAACTGAAGGAATCTTGGAACTCCGAGACATCATTGTAACACCGCTGGTAATTATACTTGTGTTTGGGGTCGCATATTTGGTTCGTCCATTTGTTACGGATCCGATAAATCGTATTTACTTCATTCCTGGGCTTGCCGTGAAAATTGTCGGAGCGCTTGCCGTTGGTTTCATCTACCAGTTTTATTATGACGGCGGCGACACATTTAATTACCACACGCATGGAAGTCGACATGTTTGGGAGGCATTTATTGAATCACCCTCGAAAGGATTTAAACTTTTGTTAAGTGACGGTACTCACACGCCTGAGACTTATAAATTCTCGTCGAAGATTCTATTTTACACGGATCCTAGCTCGTTTGCTATCGTTCGGATGGCCGCTATTTTTGACCTCCTGACTTTCTCAACGTATTCCGCGACCGCGGTTTTATTTGCTGTCTTTAGTTTCATAGGCATGTGGCTCTTTTTTCTTGTTTTTTATGAACGATATCCAGACTTACACAAGTGGGTGGCTTTCTCCGCATTCTTTATCCCCTCTGTATTCTTTTGGGGTTCTGGATTGTTGAAGGATACGATTACAATGGGGTGTCTAGGATTTTCGACCTACGCGATTTATAAAATATTTGTTATGCATGAGGTTTCGACAAGAAAGTTGCTAATACTAATTTGTTCTCTTTATGGACTGTGGGCCATCAAAGTTTACATTTTGCTGACATTTTTGCCCGCGGCTATAGTTTGGGTATTTATGGCCAATCTTCATTATGCAAGAAGTCTGGTTTCCCGGCTATTGCTGTTTCCATTCGTCATTGCCTGTGCTGCTACTCTTGGATACTATGCAATTATGAAGGCAGGACAGGA
>DASVBA010000463.1:0-20800 GCA_036376095.1 Chryseolinea sp. | reverse complement strand
TTCATGAATTTGGTAGCATGCTTCTTATCGTGCTTATAACCCGGGTACTGGTCGCCCACAATAGCGACGTTTCGCGCGACATTTTTTCGTTTCACCATTTCCCGGGCAACTTCGTCGCGTTTTACGGGATGGGCACCGAATCGCGTACGACATTCAAGTGAAATATTCTCGAAGAAAGGGCTATTGACGGGCTGATAGACGAAATCCGTCTCGACAGGGAATATGACCGATGCTGTTGTAAGCAGCCACTCCCAATTAAAGTGATGTGAAGCAAGGTTCAGAACGGACTGCTTGTTTCTTGCATGTTTCATCAGTATTTCCGGGTTGGTAAACACCATTCTTTTTGTTAGCTCGTCTTTGCTGATGGTGAGAAGTTTGAGCATTTCAACGGCATAATCGCACAGATTTCGATAGAATTGTTTTTCTATCAGACGAAGTTCTGTTTCTGACTTTTCGGGGAATGAATTTTTGAGGTTTTTCCTAACCATTTTTCGACGATAGCCGACCAAATGATAGCTCATTATAAAAAGAAAGTCTGAAATTGCGTAAAGGATCGGAAATGGCAGCTTTGAAATCAATCGTGCAAAAATCATAACAAGCGAAGAAGCGCTCAAGTTAAACAAGTATTGCTATTTTTGGGATACGAAAAGTAGGGTGACGTCTAGTTCGCAGGTTTGTCTTGTTCACGCCACAAGATTTGCGAACTTCCAGAGGAGCGCGATCCCATTGTCCAGTAACAACTGTTTGTCACCAATATTAAGGATGAAAGACAAAGTCGTGATCATAACGGGAGGATCCTCTGGGATCGGAAGAGCGCTTGCCGCCGAATTTGGTGCACGTGGCTCCAAGATCATGATTACGGGTCGTAACGGCTTTAACCTCGAGAAGACGGTAAAGGAGTTAGAGGATCGGGGCATCACTATAAGCGGGTTCAGGGGTGATGTAAGAATCGAAGATGATAACAGGCGAATGGCGGAGGAGACCATAGAAAGATATGGCGCCATCGACATTCTGATCAATAACGCCGGCATTAGCATGCGTGCGCTTTTTGAGGAGGCCGATGTAGATGTGATTCAACAGGTGATGAACACTAATTTCTTTGGGGTAGTTTATGCCACCAAATACTGCCTTCCTGAAATAATTCGCAACAAAGGCTCAGTAATTGGAATTTCTTCCATTGCTGGCTTTCAAGGTCTTCCGGGACGGACGGGGTATTCGGCATCGAAATTTGCATTGAATGGATTTCTGGAATCGTTAAGGTTAGAGCTTTCTGCAAAAGGGACACACGTATTGATAGCGTGCCCAGGTTTCACGTCCACCAATATTCGTATCCAGGCTTTGACAAAGAACGGTAAAGTTCAAGGTCATTCGCCCCGGGACGAAGCAAGCATGATGTCGCCTGAAGAATGTGCGCGATATATTTATTCCGCCACGGTTAAGAGAAAGCGGACGTTGGTTCTAACGACACAAGGCAAGCTGGCAGTCCTCATTAACAAATGGTTGCCCGGCTTAGCCGATCGTATTGTCTTCTATATGATGTCGAAGGAACCCAATTCTCCTTTTTAGCATGGTCAGGTCTTGCTCAGGAAGACCATTTTCGTATTGTCAGCCTTGTTTAGATTGCGATAGAATTCAACTAGCTCATTGTAAGATTCGGCAGGAAATTCTCCCTTGTTCATCTTCAGTTTTCTGATATAGATCAGGTTATCCTGATCCAGCGTGAAGGTAGCTTCGTATTCCCCGAAGCGCGAGGTAAATTTTATCGGCTGCGGCATAAACTCGGGATAGATTCCTTCAGGCAAGCGGTACTTCATGGTGTCGATGTCGACATATCCGTGCTTTATTGTGACATTGGTATTGCGGGACTCGACCTTCTCCGGAATGTAAGTTGAACGGTTCATGAGATTGGGTGTAAGGAATAACCTCTTTCCGCTAACGGACGCAAGACGTTTGAGATTCAAGTCAACGGTAACAATAGCCGTTGGGATCTTTTCCTTTCTGCTGACCATTGAAAATGATGCGATATCAAAATTGGGTATATCAGTATTTGTCTGTAGCCATTTCCTTTGGTCATCGTACTGGTCATCCAGCATAAAATGCAGACCCCCATTTTCGTACTGAATTCCTGAATACGAAGTCTTCACTTTTGCCGTTGCATCGCCCGTTTTTAGCAGAGAAACTTCTGCAGTGCGGGATTGAACATTTTGATTAGCAGTGTAGCGAATGGTATGAACAAGCTTACCGCCATTTTCCGTAATCATGAGACCTTTTCGATCACCGGTGAAGGTACCGAGGTAGCCGAATGGATTTGTCTGACTGGTGCACTCAAGCCAAATGGTATCTTTGACATTCGGAACAGCGACAATAATATGATTTGATTGATCACTTGGAAAGTCAGCGGTCACATCGGCCGCATCACTGCCGGCCCTAATGGTTGTATAATATCCTGTAACACCCACTTCCTTTAACATAGCCACCATGTAATTTGACAATGCCTTGCAATCACCGTAACCAGTCTGATCTACCGTCATTGCATCGAATGGCTGAAGTCCGCCGATACCAAGCTGAATACTTACATAGCGCGTCCGGCCTTGAAGGTAGCTGTAAACTGCTCTGGCCTTATCCTCGGTTGTTTTCAGATCTTTGGTAATCTCGCGAAGCTTTTGCTTGGTGCTTTCCGGAAGTACATCTCTGCCTTTGTTCAGAGATGCCTGCCATTTTCCGAATTGTTCCCAGGTACTCATATTGCCAACGTATCCATCAAATTCGAAATCCGATGGCGCAACCTTAATGTTGGGAATAAACTTGTCAGAGTTTGGTCTAAACGATTCAAACTTCACGGGCCGGATGTTTTCAAAGGACCAACTCATCGATTCCCGTTTGTCTGCTTCTGTGGACAATTTTGGAGGATCAATCTTGTATAACCGATATCGCGGCTTAAGCTCTTTCGGGTAAACAATTGTATACTTAGCTTTTTGAGTAGTTATTTCGTCATCCTCATATAGAAAAAATTCTGGCAACGAATAGAGAAATCGGTTACGCAATGTATACTCAACTTCAACAGTGTATGGATAGATAGCCTGAGAAAGGTCAGCATATTTTACACGGTTATCGTCAAAGAGACTGCTGCCCGACACATAACTTTGATCGGAAATGTCAGATTGCCTGAGTTTTTTTATCTGATTCCCCTGAGCATCGTAAACCGCGGCTCTCAAGTCTTCTATGCGCATGAGTTTGTCATAAAGTACTGAGATTTGGGCATGAGCCTTTGCTTTGGAGTTCAAGATGGTTATTACTTTTCTTACATAGTGTAGTGAACTCCCGCGACTTTCAATGTAGAATTTCTCTTCGCTTTCACGAATCACAGCATACATGCCCTGCTTTAGATCCTCTGGAATTTCGCTGACGGGATACTTCGGGTCAACAGCAAGTGCGTTGGTTATGAATGCCGCAAAAAGGATAATCAGAAAGTTTCGCATACGTGTTACTTCTTTTTGAAAACGATTTGTTCGGCCTGCTTTGCAACCAGCTGGGTGTAGAATTCTCTCAGTATAGGATATTCATCCTGGCTAAACAAGCTGTTGTTTATTTGTAGATTGCTCGTGAGCGTGATGGCGTTACCGGTCTGCGCCATATTGTAAATGTACCTGGCAGAGTTGTTTGGTAATTTGATCACTGCGCTCTTTGGAAGCTCGTCAACCACATAGCCTTCAGGGATTGAGATCTTACACAGATAGAGCTTTTCGACCGGGCTTCCGTAATCGACTGGATACTCCCGCTTTTCCAACTTGAACAAATTTTCTTTCACCTGCATATCGACAAATGGATTGATGTACATTACGTCTCCCGCCACAGTTGACTGCTCCTGAACGGTCACGTTATGCACCTGCACCAGGTTCTCATCAACGGCTTTAACATTTTGAAATTCACTTTTGTCGACCGTCCATGATTTATTCTGCAGGAAATCCTTTACATATTCTTTTTCTCCCTTGGTGACGAATGCGGTTCTGTATCTGTGAGCATCGTACCCTTCGCTTATGTAATTCAGTTTGCCCTTGAGAGTGCCATCATCAAGTACTGTGAACTCGCCACTTACTGCTGTTCTTGACTTAGCCTTAGTTTCAATATTTATCCAGCCGTGGTCCGTTGCCGAAATGACAAGGCCTTGGCCATTGATGCATCGCTCGGGCAATAATTGAAGCGGAAGATGTTTATCCGTGGCATCGAGCAGCAATGTCTTGTCGCCTACCTTTGCCCGGCATATAACGTAATTGAACTGTGACGACATCGGAAATTCTTTGCGAACAAATCCGTGATCACGTGTACTCAGTAATACCATGTCTACCGGGATGTTGATTTTTTCAAGCATGGAAGCCAACGCGAGATTGATATCCCCGGATGTTCCTTTCTTAGCTTCATCAAAAACCTTTTTTAGGCTGGATGCCGTATAATCCTTCTCACCATCCCATTCCAGGGTATTCTTGATGTAACTGTGGATCGCAGCCACTTTTTGCATTGGATCGACGATGCCTGCTGTTATCTCTTCTACTTTCTTTTTCAGAAAACCGGAACCTGTTATTATTTTTCCAAAGCTTTCGCTTTCCAATAATTCAGTATTCAATTTCGCCCATGACCCCATAATTTCCTCGATCTTTCCGCTGGGGTAATTAATGTATGCCAATGCAAAATTGATCTTGGAAACGTAATTGTCTTCGCTTGTCATGAAGGGCTCGGCTTTGAAAGCAGGGACATCTTTTGAGACGTAGTGATGAGCTTGCACTTGAAAATCTGCGCCCGGTTTGCTTTTTACCTCATAAGTAGTCACAGGAATATACCCTTGCATATACTTTTCAAATATGAAAAACTCTGGAAAAAGAGCCCAGTACTCACTCAGTCGAACTGGAATGTCGTATTGAAACTTCCAATCAGGAAAATTTGCAAGATATTCTGAGGAAATGGTATAGCTGTATTCAATGACCGAACCCACTTTGACATTGGGCAGTGTAAATTTTTGAAGGTTTATGTTCTTATTAAACTTTTCTTTGAATGAATTGTCTTTTGACATCTTGGTCTCCACGACCTTTCCATTTTCAAGATTATAGGTCGCCGCTTTGAAACTCGTAATTTTTTCTCCACCGCCGCCAGAATGATAAAGAGGGATACTTCCATTAGCCCATTCCAATCCCTCTTTTTTGAGGATCTTTATCCGAACATGCCGTTCAAAAAGGAGTAATGCGTCGACTGACGACACGTTTATGTATGCTTCTCCGTAGTCGGTCAGGACCACGGCTGCCGCAGAGGAATCCCTGTCATAGCTTGTCATTTTCAAATCCTCAACTGGAATTTCTCCGAATTTAATCGGTGCTTTTTGCGCAATTAGGTTTTGTGAGATCAGGGCAAGAATTAGCCCCGCAATTAGATGCTTCATACAACTGGTTAAGGTTAGGGGAAGTAATTATAATAAATGTTCCAATATTCTCAATACCAGCAAGTTCAATTCTGTAACCGTTAGTTTTGGGGGTTTTTAAGAATTTACGTGTAGCTGATAGGAGATGATCGTGCGATTTTTGAATTAGTTGTTTGACCAGATAATTGAAACAAAAAAATCGAACCAGTGCAGAAGCGGCTCTAACGTTTTTACAAGGGGCATGCGAGCGCTACCTGCCAATGACAAAATCTCCCGCATTACGATCTTGTTTGGGTAGGGCACACGTTGGTAGTAACATGTTTTTACGAATTCGTCCTTTCGTAAGAATTTTTTTGAGTGACCCCGCTCTATGACAATATAAGCCGTCAGCTCGTCAAGATCCAGAAAGCGTTGCCAAAGGTCGGAGAATTGATGCCGCCCTCAATTGTTCTTGAACACGGGTCACCTCAGAATCTTCGGGCGACAGTGCAGCGAATTCAGTTGGCGCATTTTGAGCTACAAAATATTGTGCGACGTAAAGACAGAATTGCCCGTAATTAGGACGTTCATTCACGTGGTTCGGGGTGTGAAAAAGTAAGCAGTAAAAAATGTTCTCAATTTTCTCGATACCAACTTGTTCAATTCCCCAACCTGCACTATACTGAGTGCTTAAACATTTCACACATTGGCCAAGTCAAAGAGCACATTTTATTGTCAATCCTGTGGTCATGAAGCATCAAAATGGCTTGGCAAGTGCCCGTCGTGTGGTTCATGGAATACTTTTGCCGAGGAGATCATAAAAACAGAAAACAGCAAGAGCGAGTGGCGGCAGGAATCCAACAGGTCAGGAGCAGTCAAAGCCCGAAGGCTGGATGAAATTGAACCTGGAAAGGAGGTACGAATCAACTCGATGGATCAGGAGTTGAATCGTGTTCTTGGTGGCGGGATTGTACCAGGCTCACTCGTTTTAATCGGTGGCGAACCGGGAATAGGGAAGTCAACGCTCATGTTGCAGGTGGGATTATTGCTGAAGTCAAAACGGATACTTTATGTTTCCGGAGAGGAAAGCGAACAACAAATCAAGATGAGAGCAGAGCGTCTGGGAGATTCTTCTGATCGCTTTTTTATTCTCACGGAAACGGACACAAAAAGCATTTTCCTGGTAATCGAGTCTGTTCAGCCTGACATTGTTATTGTCGACTCCATTCAAACTTTGCATTCAACTCAACTCGATTCGATTGCCGGCAGTGTCGGTCAGGTTCGTCAATGTGCGGGTGAGTTTATGAGGTTTGCAAAGGAAACCAACACACCGGTCCTACTTGTTGGGCACATTACAAAAGATGGATTATTGGCGGGGCCAAAGGTGCTCGAACATATGGTCGATACGGTATTGCAATTTGAAGGCGATCGTCATCTTGCTTATCGAATCCTCAGAACAACAAAGAATCGATTTGGCTCTACGTCGGAGATAGGCATTTATGAAATGTTAGGTACAGGGTTGCGTGAAGTTTCTAACCCGTCAGAGATCCTTATTTCACAGAAGGACGGGCCGCTGACGGGCGCGACTATTGGCGCAACAATCGAAGGCAACAGGCCGATGTTGATTGAAATACAGTCGCTTGTCAGTCCAGCATCATACGGCACACCTCAAAGAACGCCAACGGGCTTTGATCAGAAAAGACTGAATATGCTGCTCGCGGTCCTTGAAAAACGGTGTGGTTTTAAAATGGGTACGCAAGACGTTTTTCTTAATATGGCCGGAGGTATAAAGGTTGAGGATCCCGCCATTGACCTGGCAGTATGTATTTCGATAGTTTCCTCGATGGAAGAAATTGCTATATCTGACAAAATTTGTTTTGCTGCTGAAGTTGGATTAGGTGGCGAGTTAAGAGCTGTTAACAAAATTGATCAACGAATTTCAGAAGCAGAAAAACTTGGATTCCAGGAGATATACATTTCGAAGTACGGGCAAAAGTCAGTTGACCTGAAAAAGATTCGAATCGCCGTCAAATCCTTTGGAAAACTTACAGAGGTATTTGAGGATCTTTTTGGATAGGTAAAAAAAGAGAAAGTTGATAGGAAGATAACTAATTTGCAGCCATGGAAGGTTTCTTTACTCAAACGTTGGGCATTCCTGAAAGCATCTTCAGCTATGTTCTGTTGCCATGCCTCATCTTTCTTGCGCGCATTGCAGATGTATCCATCAACACGATCCGGATCATTTATGTACTTGGAGGTCGTCGCTGGACCGCTACAATGCTTGGGTTCTTTGAATCGTTCATCTGGTTGATGGCCATTCGCCAGATATTTGAGCACCTGGATAACTGGATATGTTACATAGCCTATCCCGCGGGATTTGCATCCGGAATTTTTATCGGAATGATCATCGAAGAACGCATCGCATATGGAAAAGTGATCGTGCGGATTATAACAAGAAAGGAAGTTCTAGAGTTGATTAACTTTTTGAACACAAAGAAATTCAGGTATACGCATGTTAACGCCGAAGGACCGGATGGACATGAGAACCTGGTATTCACTGTACTCGAACGTGAGAATCTTGAGGAGTTATTATATAAGTTGAAAGATATTCTGCCAACAGCTTTTTACACCGTAGAAAAAGTCAACCGTGCTACTGAAGTAGGAACGCTCGTTGAGGAGACCTCGCGTTGGAGTATTACGACGTGGTTGCGCAGCGTGATCAGACAATGAAATTTGTCCAGTGGCCTTTTACATTTCGAAATGAATTAAAAACGATGTATATGAAAACGATCCTTATAGTTGCGCTCCTGTTTGTCTCTCTGGGTTTTACTCACTATCCGAATGCAGTAAAGTTGGAATATGTCTTTAGGGTCGGTGATGAGTACGTTATGGCGCAAAGCACTAAGCAAACGCTTAAGCAGATGATCATGGGCACGGAACAAAAAGGCGAAAACGAGTATTCCGGCGAAATGAGAATCAAAGTGGCTCAGGTTACAAGTGATGGAGCAAAGGTCGAAATGCAGTTTACAAAGTTAAAGAGCAGATCCATGACTATAATGGGTGAAATGTTGATGGACAGTGAGGGTAGCGACGATGAGGTCCAAAACAAGATGTTGAAATCAATGATGAACAAACCATTTAGTGTTACCCTGAACAAGTCAGGAGAAGTTTCAAGTGTCGAAGGAGCGGAGAAGTTGTGGTCAGACCTTGGATCTCTCAATATGGATGATCAAAACACGGCGAGGGCAAAACAAATCCTGGAACAATTCATGGATAATAGTGCGCTAAAGAGCAACATAGAACAGTCGATGGTGCGCTACCCGAAGGAAAAAGTGAAAGAAGGAGATAAGTGGAATTCCATGAACGAGTTTCCAATGGAATTTCCGATTAAGGCGAATAATTCATGGAGTCTCATAAGCCTTGGCTCGGGCACAGCTAACGTAAGTGCTGATGGAATCTTTACAACAACCGATAAGGAGAAGACGCTCGATCTTCCAAATGGCATTAGGGCGAAGGTTGATCTTAGTGGAAGGCAACAGTTGAAGTCAACAGTAGACATTAAAACCGGTTGGGCAACTGATATCCATATTCATTCAGAGCTGAAAGGAAAGATGATCCTTTTGGCGGGCGGCATGCTGCCGGAGAACATGGATGTTCCAATGGAGATTTTGACGGATACTGCCTACAAGATCACAAAGAAGTAAGAGTGGCCGCGCAACATCCTGCACTTCTAAGTTAACCCAACTGTCAGATTAAGTCGGAACTACTTCATTTTTAAGCTTCATTCATCATATTCAAAATGTCATCAACATATTCCCGTGAATTTGCAAGGCGCGGTACTTTGTTCTGACCTCCAAGTTTTCCCCGACGCTTCATCCAATTGTAAAACGTCCCCTCATTGACACTGTGTACTTTTGGTGCGATAAGCGCCAGATTGTGGGCACGCTTTGCATCATAGTCCGAATTGATGCCGCGAAGAGTTTCGTCGAGGATTCTGGTAAACTCGTCAAGACTTGATGGTGGAACTTTGAATTCGATGATCCACTCGTGACCACCTTTTTTTCCTTCATCGAGATAGATGGGAGCGGCGGTAAAGTTGTCGATCACAGCGCCCGTGAATTCACATGCTTTTGTGACTGCTGCTTCAGCGTTTTCGACGATCACTTCTTCACCGAAGGCATTGATAAAATGTTTGGTTCGTCCGGAGATCTTAATTCGATATGGGTTCTTAGACGTAAACTTTATTGTATCGCCGATGTTGTATCGCCACAAACCTGAGTTAGTGGAGATAACCATTGCATAATTCTTATCCAATTCGACTTCACTAAGCCGGACCACGCGCGGGTTCTCAGAATCGACCTCCTCGGCCGGAATAAATTCATAGAATATGCCATAGTCAAGCATGAGCAACATTTCTTCGGAATTCTTTTGGTCCTGAATTCCAAAAAAACCTTCGCTGGCGTTGTATGTTTCCCAGTACTGCATCTTTTCAGACGGGATCAATAACTGAAAAAGCTTTCTGTAAGGAGCGAATGCTACTGCACCATGAAAGAACACTTCAAGATTAGGCCAAACTTCAAGGATGTTATTCTTCTTCTCGAGCTCAACAATCTTCTGAATGAGCAGGATAGTCCACGTTGGCACGCCTGCGATGTTGGTAACATTATCCTTTACGCTTTCGAGCGCAAGTTTATTGATCTTCTCCTCCCAATTTCCCATCAAAGCGGTTTCCAGACTGGGTGTCCTGATGAACTGAGCCCATGGTGGAAGGTTCTGCATGATCACTGCGGAAACATCGCCGTAATAGGAAGTTGCAGTCGGGTCCAACTCATTGATCTGATGGCTTCCACCAACGGCAAGTCCCTTGCCATTAAAAAGTTTTGTGTCGGGGCAGTTGTTTACATAAATCGATAGCAAATCTTTGCCGCCTTTGAAATGGCAATCTTCTAACGCTTCTTGTGATACCGGGATAAATTTACTACGCGCATTGGTTGTACCGCTTGATTTGGAAAACCATTTAATCTCCGATGGCCAGAGAATGTTCTGTTCTCCACGCATCATCCGTTCGATGTATGGAAAAATGTTCTCGTAGGTTTGAACCGGGACTCTTTCCTTGAACTGCTCGTATGAGTTGATGCTGGAGAAGTCATACCTTACCCCAAACTCTGTGCTTTTGGCGGAGTTTATGAGTTTCTTAAACAACTCTTCCTGGACTTCATTAGGATATTTTATGAAAAGCTCAATCTGATGAATGCGCTTCTGCATTACCCAAGTTAATATCGAGTTAATCAGCCCCATGAATCATTTGCTGTAACTTCAAAAGTAACAAACTTGGTTTGATGTTCGCGAATTAGCTGTGAAGAATAGCCAAATTTTATAAGGCTTCGGACGGGTCTGGCCAATTGTCCGTATTCTGCAATGTCACTTTTGAGCGACGCAACTCAAAGTTTTGACCAAGATATACCTTGCGCACTTGCGGATCACTTGCTAATTCTTCTGCCGTTCCATCTTTAAACAGCTTACCGTCTACCATCAGATATGCGCGATCGGTAATGGATAACGTCTCATCAACGTTGTGATCGGTGATGAGGATACCGATATTCTTATTCTTGAGTCTGGCGACAATAGATTGTATTTCTTCGACAGCTATAGGATCGACGCCTGCAAAAGGTTCATCAAGCAGCACGAAACTGGGGTCTACAGCCAGCGCCCTGGCGATCTCCGTTCGGCGCCGCTCCCCACCGGAAAGAGACATACCAAGGTTCTTACGCACTTTGTGTAAGCTGAATTCTTCTATAAGTTGGTCTACCTTTTCTTTCTTTTGCTGCTTTGTGAATTCTCTCATCTCGAGAACAGACATTATGTTTTCCTCGACGGAAAGCTTTCTAAAAACAGATGCCTCCTGCGCCAGGTACCCAATACCTTTGCGTGCCCTTTGATACATTGGAAGCTGTGTTATTTCTTCTTCATCGAGAAAGATCCGCCCTTCGTTCGGTTTGATCAAACCAACCATCATGTAAAATGAAGTGGTCTTACCGGCTCCGTTGGGCCCGAGAAGCCCGACAATTTCGCCCTGGCTCACCTTTACTGACACATCATTGACCACTGTCCGCGTCTTATATTTTTTAACGAGATGTTCCGCGCGTAAAACCATACCTAGTGGAATTTGATGTCTTTAATGCGTAGCTGAATTGATGTCGTGCCGTTAAACGTATTTTCCTCGATCGTGAACGCCATCTTAAAGTCATCGCCTTTAGACAGCCGCTCGTAATATTCGCTCAAATCGAATCCCACTGCCTGAAAGATGTTGTCGTTCTTCCGCTGACCGGCAAGAAATCTTACGTGTCTGTCTTTGAAACTTGATAACGAGTTAAAGACATAAATACCGGATGCCTCAAAGACGGGCCTTTGATTATCAGGGCCAAAGGGTCCCATTTGTTTTAATACCGTAAGGAACTTTGCAGTGATAGCGTCAAAATGTAAGGGCATGTCAAGTTCAATAACGGGACGAAGCATATCTTCGGTGATGGATGAGGAGACAACCTCCTCAAACTTTCTCTGAAACAATTCGAGATTATCGATATCCAGCGTGAGGCCTGCCGCGTACTTGTGGCCTCCGAACTTTTCAAGGAGATCGCTGCATTCCAGAATTGCATTGTAGAGATCAAATCCATGAACGCTTCTTGCGGATCCGGTTATTTTATTATTTGATTCTGTTAGGATCACCGTTGGCCTGTAAAACTTCTCGACACATCTAGCAGCAACTATGCCAATCACGCCTTTATGCCAGGTATTTTTGAATAATACTGTAGATTTTGCAGATCGCAACGCTTCGTTTCCTTCGATCATAGCTATTGCCTCTTCTGTAATGTCGGTATCGAACTGTTTTCGAACTTCATTCTTAAGATTGATCTTTTCGGCCAAAGCATTGGCTTCATCTTCAGTTTCAGCAACAAGCAGATCTACGGCGCTCCTTCCATGAGCAACGCGTCCCGCTGCGTTGATCCTCGGCCCCAGTGTAAACACAATACCTGATACATCGAGGTCATTTTTGAGTCCTGCAATATCCTTTAATGCTTTAAGGCCAGGCATCGGATTTTCATTCAACTTCTTCAATCCAAAGAATGTCAGGATGCGATTCTCACCGGTAATTGGAACGATATCTGAGGCAATGCTCACAGCAACAAGGTCAAGAAACTCATTGAGCTTGGATTCGTCACCAAATTTTCTGGCGTATCCCTGCATAAATTTGAATCCTAGTCCGCAGCCACTTAAGTCCTTGTAGGGATACTCACAATCGTGTTGTTTTGGATCGAGAACAGCGACTGCGTCAGGAACAAATTCATCTGGCAAGTGATGGTCACAAACGATAAAGTCTATACCCTTCACCTTTGCAAGCGCTATCAGTTCGGCAGATTTAATACCACAGTCTAATGCAATGACGAGTGTGTACCCGTTTGTTTCGGCCCATTCTACTCCGGCAAGTGACACTCCATAGCCTTCAGCGTTTCGATCCGGAATGTAGACTTCACAGTTTGCATAGAATCCGTTCAGATAACTATATACCAAGGCAACGGAAGTTGTTCCATCTACATCATAGTCGCCGTAGATCAGAATTTTTTCCTCATTGTCGATGGCATGCTTAAGGCGAGCAACGGCATTAGTCATGCCTTTCATAAGAAAAGGATCATGAAGAGCGTCTAATGTGGGCCGAAAGAAATTTCTGGCGGACTCAAAATCGGTTATTCCCCGTTGCAAGAGAATCGAGGAGAGATACGAATTTATATTGATGGCTTTGGAAAGCTCCGCGATCCGGTCGTACGCCGGAATTTCTTTCATCAGCCATCTTTTGTCCATGAATTAATTCGCTTGTATTACCAAACTGCCTTTCTCGCCTGAAACTCCGTGTGAATTATAGTCTCCTGGAACACCGTCTTTTCCATTCTTTTTGGATGGACCGAGTCCCGCACCTCCGTGATATCCTCCCCTTCCGGAAGGTCCGGCGTCACCGCCCAGATTTCTTACTACAATTTTTTTCGACAACACTAAATCCTTAAAAGTCTGAGGTCTTGGAATCGTGACGGTAAGCGCTCCGCCGTTTCCTCCATTGCCACCCGGTCCTGCCTTACCTCCGTTCGCGCCATTTCCCCCATTGCAATGCATGGTGCCCGGACTTCCACCACCACCGCTACCGCCATTACCTCCCCGGCCGCCTTTACCGCCGTCAAGGTCAATAATAAGCTGGCCCCGCACAGTGATTCTTTCCATATAGATAAAGAGATTTACCGCCTTTGTCCCATCAAGGCCGCGAGTGCCATCTTTTCCCGGCGATCCGTTGAGACAGGGACCCGTCGGCGTGTTGCCGGGGCTGCCGGTTCTTCCCGGTTGTCCGTCTATTCCCCTTCCATCGATCACACAGTGATTTCCAAAGCGGGCGAATTTCACTCGGAGAAAATTCTCCGGTTTTAATTTGTTCAAAACCAACCTTGATGAATCCATCATAATGAGAGTATCGGCGACCAGAATATCAGATTGTTCCAGTTGATATACTTCTTTGGCCTTAATGACGAGCTTGGAAACGCGTACCTGCGAAAATACAGGCCCCGAAATCAACAAGACAACCACAAGCACGATCAGACGCATGCCACAAAAATAAGGGAGTATTACTCTTAAGAAAATTAACTTTCAATTGGAATTCCGGATAAACAAAAGAGCAGTGCTGTAGACACTGCCCTTTCAAAATGAGCTTAATTTCTGGAGTCAGTTGGCGCTTTCCGTGGGCTTTTCACTTACTACCCCCTCCAATACATCTTTAATTTCGACACGTTGACCATCTTTGTAGGGGACGATCCAGGCATCCTTAACGCCCATTTCACGCATATACTTCTTAAATGTGTCGGCCTCCCAATAATCGCGGAAGATTCCGATGGTAAGTTTTTGGGGCTCTCCGTCTTTGGCTTCGCCTCCGAAGTTCGGGTTGTTTTCAAAATACTTAGCCAGGTTCTTATTCTTAAATGCGCCGATCTGCACCTTGAACACCACGCCTTTGGAGAAATCCATGGAGTTAACGGGATTCTCCTTCAGTTGAGCAAGCTCAGCGCGTGCTGAAGTCAGCTGACCTCTCATTTGAGAGAGTTCGTCTTCTAATTGTGCGATCTTAGCGTCCTTATCGCTTATAGTCGATTGCATCTGAGTAACCTTTTGGTTCAAGGAAGCTACAGTTGCATCAGCCGTCTGTTTGTCTTCCGTAAGTTGCTTCAAGTTCTCAGGTTGTTTAGCAAATTGTTTTGCCTTCTTTTTCCACTCTTTCTTTTCTTTTTTAGAAAGCTGCGCGAAACTCTGCGTTGAAGACGCAATCAACGCAATGCAGAAGAATAAGATCATTCCTTTTTTCATTCTATGGATTGGTTAAATCAAATTAAAGGTACAAATATTTTATTAAAATGCTTACTCTAGTCAAGGCTGCCTACCATTTTCTCGGGCTTTACCCACTCGTCAAACTGAGCCGACGTAAGAAGTCCGAGCTCAACTGCAGCTTCTCTCAAGGTCTTATTTTCTTTGTGTGCTTTCTTGGCAATCTTCGCGGCGTTCTCATAACCAATGTGTGTATTCAATGCGGTAACTAGCATCAATGAGTTTTCCAGGTGCTGCTTTATAACGCTAAGGTTAGGTTCAATACCCTCTGCGCATCTGTCATTGAAGGAGACACAAGCATCGCCCAACAGTCTTGCCGATTGGAGTACATTCGACGCAATGACAGGTTTGAAGACATTGAGCTCAAAATGGCCTGTAGCCCCGCCGATCGAAACCGCGACATCATTACCAATCACCTGAGCACAAACCATCGTAAGTGCTTCGGGCTGTGTCGGGTTTACTTTTCCCGGCATAATGGACGACCCGGGCTCATTATCGGGAATAATGACCTCTCCTATACCGCAGCGCGGACCGGAACTTAACATACGAATGTCATTTGCGATTTTCATTAGTGAGACTGCGGACCTTTTCAGAGCAGAGGATAATTCGACCATAGCGTCATGGGCAGCCAGGGCTTCGAACTTATTGGGTGCCGTGATAAATGGATGGCCTGTTAGCTCAGCTATCTTTTTTGCGACAAGTACATCATAACCTTTCGGTGTGTTTAGTCCGGTGCCGACAGCCGTTCCTCCAAGCGCGAGTTCCCTCACCACCTCGAGAGAATTCTTGATTGCACGAACACTGTTATCGATCTGCTGAACGTATCCGGAGAACTCCTGGCCCAACGTAAGGGGCGTTGCATCCATAAAATGTGTTCGTCCCGTTTTGACAATATTCTTATACTCCTGCGACTTCTTTGCCAGTGTTGCGCGAAGTTTGAGCATTCCGGGAATGGTTGTCTCAGTCACTAGCTTGTACGCAGCTATGTGCATCGCCGTCGGGAAGGTATCGTTTGATGATTGTGATTTGTTTACATCATCGTTGGGATGTAGGACTTTCTTTTCATCATCCAGCCTGCCGCCGTTTAGAACATGAGCGCGATAGGCTATCACCTCATTAACATTCATATTACTTTGAGTGCCGGAACCAGTTTGCCAAATAACCAGTGGAAATTCATTGTCCAGCTTACCCGACAATATCTCATCACAGACTACCGATACAAGTTCCTTTTTTTCATTAGCCAGGACACCCAACTCGTGATTTGCCATAGCGGCAGCTTTTTTGAGATAAGCAAATGCATATATGATTTCCTTTGGCATGCTGGCCTCCGGACCAATCTTAAAGTTATTTCGCGAGCGTTCAGTCTGGGCACCCCAGTATTTGTCCGAGGGCACTTTCACTTCGCCCATGGTATCCTTTTCAATGCGGTAGTTCATGTGACTTTTTTTGGTTGCCCGCAAAAATAGGAAAAGACAGGAAAATTCTTCCTGCTCGGACGAAGTCGCTGTCGACATAACACTGGTGTCTTTGGGTCGACTTCGTATCTTTATGGTTCGTATGGGCTCTCCTTCATCTTCCAAGAAAACAAATGAATCTAAGGAAAAACTCTACTTTATAGCTATCGTCCCCCCGACTCCGATTTATGATGAAGCGTTGGAGCAAAAAGAGTATTTTAAAACACATTATAATAGTAAAGCGTCGCTCAATTCGCCCCCGCATATTACTTTACATATGCCCTTCAGCTGGAAAGAAAAGGATGAAGATGAGTTGGCTGCAAAACTGGACAAGTTCTCCCAGGCCAATCATCCCATTCCTGTCAAACTAGACAATTTCTCGTCGTTTCCGCCAAGAGTCATTTTCATCAATGTCGTTATGAATCAGGAACTGGAAGCGCTCCAGAAAAATCTGCAGCGTTACTGCAAAAGGGTGCTCAATCTTTTTAATTCGAATTATAAAGAGTTGCCCTTTCACCCTCATCTCACGGTTGCTTTCCGGGACCTCAAGAAACCAAATTATCAGCGGGCATGGGAAGAGTTTAAAATGAAGAACTTCCAGGCGGAGTTCATAGCGGATAAAATAGCACTGTTGAAGCATACTGGCAAAGTTTGGCAAGTGCATAAAGAGTTTAAGCTTCATTGATTTTCTTAATGATTCCGCCAGTGTGAATGACCAGGATTCTTGATCCTCGCCGAAAGAAACCTTTGCCGAGAAGGTCAAAAACCCCAGCCATCATTTTTCCTGAATATACAATCTCAATGGGGATGCCATACATCTTGTGAAAATCTTCAACAAATGAAGATAGCCATGGCGTTGACTTTGCGTATCCTCCGAAATCATAGGCGGTTTCGATCGTCCAGTTATCGTAGCGGGCACCCAACCGTTGAACTTCGTCTTGAAGGAATGATCCGCTCTTCAATGCCGAAAAGCCGACGATAGTTCCCGAACCTTCGAATCCGTTTATGAGGCCCGCCAATGTTCCACCGGTTCCCACAGGACAACAGAGGTAGTCAAATCTGCCGGCAAGTCGTTTGGCAAAATCCTGAACACCTTTTACGGCGAGTTCATTACTACCACCTTCAGGGATAAGATAAAAATCACCGAACTGCCGTTGAAGTTCTTGAATAAAATCCTTTTCCGTTTTTTGACGGTAAATATCGCGCGAGACAAAATGAAGTTTCATTCCGGAATATCTGGCGAATTGTATCACCGGATTCACTGAGGTCTTCTCTTCTCCTCTGATTATTCCAACTGCTTTGAATCGCATTTCACGTGCAGCGGCAGCTGTTGCGTAGATGTGGTTTGAATAAGCGCCGCCGAACGTCAGAAGGGTGTGTTTTCCTTGGGCTGATGCCTCCTCCAGATTGTATTTAAGCTTCCACCATTTGTTCCCTGATACAAACGGATGGTTGAGGTCTTCTCTTTTAATAAAGAAACGGACCTCTGCTTTGGAAATTACCTGGTTTTGAATTTCCTGTATGGGAGTCTCAGAATAGGTCAGCAAATCTTTAATGGTTGGTCAAAAATATTGTTTTTTAAATTGGACATAGCGGTATTAAGTACTAATATTGTTAGTTGAGCAACTAATATCATTAGTCATGGAGGAAGAAGATTATTTCAAGGGTCGGGGCGCTCAGATAAAAACGGAAAACAAGTTTCTCAGAGAGCGATACGTGACGGACCATCCCGAAGGTTTGGATGAGCCATTGTTTTCGTCTCCAACAACACAGATATTTTATGAGACGCCGCAGAAAGTAGTGAACAAGGTAACGAGCCCGGACTTAGGGATGATGTATTCAATTAATCCCTACCAGGGATGTGAGCACGGATGCATTTACTGTTATGCCCGTAATACCCACGAGTATTGGGGTTTCAACGCAGGGCTTGACTTCGAGTCAAAAATAATTGTGAAAAAGAACGCCCCGACTTTACTTGAAAAATTTATCCTGCACCCTGACTGGAACCCTGTGCCGATCAGTGTAAGTGGGAACACAGACTGTTATCAACCTATTGAAAGAAAGCTGGAAATAACACGAGGCATCCTGAAGGTTTTCGCGAATTATCGACATCCAGTGGGTATGATCACGAAGAACGGTTTAGTGTTGCGCGATATCGATTTGCTGACTGATCTAGCTAAGGACAATCTTGTGCACGTTTATTTATCCATAACCTCACTTGATGAAAATCTTAGGAGTGTTATGGAACCCAGAACAGCAACGGCGAAAAAAAGACTACTAACAGTTGAGACGCTTGCAAAAGCTGGCGTACCCGTAGGCATTATGAATGCGCCTATCATACCGGGGTTAAATCATCATGAAATACCACAAATCCTGAAGGCTGCGTCTGAACATGGCGCCCAAAGTGCGGGAATGACGGTGGTCAGGCTCAACGGCTCGATTGGAAAAATTTTTGAGGACTGGCTGCGAAAAAATTTCCCAGACAGGTTTGACAAAGTCTGGAACCAGATCTGTGATTTGCATGGAGGCAACGTCAATGACTCACAGTTTGGTAGGCGCATGTCCGGCGAAGGAAATTTTGCTGATGTCATTCAGCAATTGTTTAAGTCAGCAAAAAAAAAATATTTCAGGGACCGGTCGATGCCTCCTTTTAATTTAACGAAATTCCGGAAGGGTGGGAATCTAAGCTTATTTCAACAATGATCAGCTCTTCGAATAATGTTTGTAAAATGCAATGATGGTTTCAATCCCAAGTACAAAATTTTTGATCCCGAAATGCTCATTTGGTGAATGTATCGCGTCGCTATCAAAACCAAAGCCCATAAGTACGGTATCTAAACCGAGCTCTTTTTTAAAGAGCGCTACGATAGGAATACTTCCTCCATCACGAGTGGGAATTGGAGTTATGCCGAAAACTTCCTGGAATGCTTTGCTCGCTGCTTTGTAAGATGCAGAACCGGTCTCGGTCACTGCAGGTTCTCCTCCATGGTGAGCCATTACTTTCACCTTCACATATTTTGGGGCGATCGATTCGAAGTGCTTTTTGAAAAGTTCAGTGATCTCTGCACTAATTTGGTTTGGAACTAATCGCATTGAGATCTTTGCTGACGCCTTTGAAGGGAGAACTGTCTTGGCACCTTCACCGGTATAACCGCCCCAGATACCATTTACATCAAGCGTTGGCCTTACTCCTGTACGTTCAAGTGTAGTAAATCCTTTTTCACCCATGATCTCATCAATACCGAGTTCACGTTTGTATGCGTTAAGATCAAAAGGTGCCTTGTTAAGCGCGATGCGATCGGCTTCACTTAGATCTGCTACGCGATCGTAAAATCCGGGGATTGTTACTCTTCCATTTTCATCGTGAAGGGAAGCAATCATTGAACAGAGAATGTTAATCGGGTTAGCAACCGCCCCACCATAAACGCCAGAATGCAGATCACGATTTGGACCTGTCACCTCGACCTCCATATAACTTAATCCTCTTAGCCCTGTAGTGATCGAAGGGTGCTCCAGCGAAATCAAGGCAGTGTCTGAAATAAGGATGATATCTGCTTTCAGTTTGGACCTGTTTTCCTTTACAAACGTGCCGAGGTTATCGGATCCAACTTCCTCCTCGCCTTCTATCATAAATTTTACGTTACACGAAAGCAAGTCCAATTCCATCATTGTTTCAAATGCCTTCACGTGCATATACACCTGGCCCTTGTCATCACAAGCACCGCGCGCATAGATCTTATCATCGTTGATTACGGGTTCAAACGGCGGCGAATGCCATAGATCAAGAGGGTCGGCAGGCTGCACATCGTAATGTCCGTAGACCAAAACGGTTGGCTTTGAAGGGTCAATTATCTTTTCAGCATAAACGATAGGATGTCCTTTTGTTTCACAGATCTCAATATTGTCGACACCCGCGCTTGTCAAACTCGCACGAAGGAATTCAGCTGCCCGACGAACATCCTGCTTGTGTTTGCTATCAGCGCTAATAGAGGGAATGCGAAGCCATTCGAATAGTTCGGACAAGAATCGCTCTTTATTTTTCTCAATGTATTGCTTAACCATGAAATGTAATTTTTCGTGCGACGCAAATTATGACTTGGTCGACCTTCAGACAAGAAAGCATTAAAAAACTTCCCCGATCCCTGGACGTCCTATCTGTTTTTCCATTCCAGTGTGTTGATGAGATGCATCATGTCCACCTTCATGTATTCAATGGCCGGGGCGAGCGAGTCATTTGCCACTTTTGTATTAAAATAGAGCGCTCCTCTCAGAAAATTCTTCGTGGAGTCTGTTACGGTAAATTGGAACTGGCTAGGAACATCGCCTTCAAGCTCAGCGATAACCGCAGTCTTGCCATTGGGCGTTTTTGTAATCACCTCGTTGATCGCGTATGCCTTTATCTGATGTTTGGCAGTTAAGGTGTAGGAATCATCGAAATATTCTTTCAGCACTTTGCTATTTTGAATGGTCTTGTAAGTGATGTGAATGTTGGACTTGATTGCCGGGTAGTATATTTCAATCCAATATCTTTCCCTTATGCTGGAAG
>DASVBA010000457.1:0-5099 GCA_036376095.1 Chryseolinea sp. | reverse complement strand
CAGATCCACCAACTGATCCCTCTCGAGCAATTCCTTTTGCCGTCGGAAAGCACGGACAAGCAGATCAGCTGTCATGAACAGTTTGAGTTCTGCAGTCGGAAAAACAACTGTTCCAATATCACGTCCGTCCATAACAACAGCTTTTTCCTTACCCATCTTACGTTGTTGCTCAACCATTGCCATTCGAACATCTCTTATCGTGCTGACCTGGCTAACCATTTCCGATACTCGCATCGAGCGTATCTCTTTTTCAACGTTAAGACCATTGAGATACGTATCACATCGACCCTTGGAGTTAACCTTGAACGAGACCTGTATACGCTGCAGCGCTCGTGATACCTCCTTTGGATTAGTGGGAGCAATGTGATGTTCCAGAAAATAGAACGTGACCGCCCTGTACATTGCACCAGAATCTATATAACGGTATCCTAGAATATTGGCAACTTCCTTTGCGGTCGAACTCTTACCACATGCGGAATATCCGTCTATGGCTATGACGATTTTACGCAAATTCATTAGCAATCTTTTAATGGACAGGGGATTGGCTTTCCAGGCCTGAGTTTCTTGTGCTTTTTCGGATGTGATGCGCAAGCTTCAATAAGAAGCACAAGTATTATAATAATGGATATGCTGATTAATCGCTTCACCGTTCTGGATCGATACGCACCAAAAGTAATTCAATTGAGCTGACCGCACAACCCATCGGAACGATTTACAAAGCAATCGCAACTGCACAGTGGATTTTACTACAGCTGGAACTAAACTTGTGATTGCGGTGTAAAACAAATTAACTTAGTAAATCGTAAAAAAATACCCAATGGAAACGACAAATGAAGGAAAGGCAGAACGGGCCTTTAAAAATTTTGGAAAAAAAGTAGATGAGTTCCTGTCGGAACTTGATGGGGCAGGAGAAAGATTTCAGAAAGAATTCGACGCCAAATATGAAGAGTTGAAAGTCTCGGCGGAAAAACTCAGAAAAGAGACCGAAAACAAGGAACGGTGGAAAGAGGTTGAAGAAAGCCTTAAAAAGGCAGGCGATGAGTTGAGCAGAGCCTTTAAGGCTGCATTTAAGAAACGTGAAGAAGAGAAAAGCGAATCAAAGAGTTAGGTGTTATGGGTTATGAGTTATGAGTTAGGGTGTGAGTGTGGGTGTGGGTGTGTCCTGCATTTTTTCAGGGCGGTGGCACACACCCATGCCCACACACCAACTCATAACCCATAACTCCTAACCCATAACTAAATCTTTATCGCCTTCCATTTCCCTCTTCTGAAGATCAATACACCCACAATAGCCATGGCCGACTCTGCGATGGAGATTGCCGAGTACACTCCGACGGTTCCAACGCCCAATGTTTTTGCCAGCGTGAAAGCCAACGGGATTTGAAAGATCCAAAATCCAAAAAAGCTTATTATTGTTGGAGTACTGGTGTCACCGGCTCCATTGAAAGATTGATTGATCACCATACCATACGCATAGAAAATATATCCAAGGGATACAATTTGCAGGCACTGTATGCCATTCACCAACACATTCTCGTCAGCGGTAAAGAGGCGAAGGATCGGCCCGGCCAGACTAAAGAACAATACAGTTATGATACCGAGAAATATCATGTTAAAGAACGCTGTTCTCCAGACTGATTTCTCTGCCCGATCGGGCTGGCCAGCTCCAAGGTTTTGACCCACAAGCGTAGCCGATGCGTTAGCCATACCCCACGCAGGAAGTATTGCGAAAACAATTACACGAATAGCTATCGTGTATCCGGCAAGGGCAGCACTTCCAAAGTCCGACATAATTCGAACTAAAAAGATCCAACTTGCAGATCCAATCAGGAATTGCCCGGTTCCACCTGCTGACACTTTTATCAACCTCACGATAATGTTCCATTGCACTATGAGATTATTAAAGTGAAGCTTGATCAGCCCGCTACCTTTTTGAAGATGATATAACTGATACAACACACCGATGCCTCGGCCAATGTTCGTTGCAATTGCAGCACCCTCAACCCCATACGCAGGGATCGGCCCGAACCCAAAAATAAAAACCGGGTCGAGAACGATGTTCAACGTATTGGCAAGCCAAAGTGAACGCATTGCAATTGAAGCATCCCCTGCACCCCGAAAAATTCCATTGATAAGGAACAACATCATTATCGTGATGTTTCCCGAAAGCATCCACGATGTATAGCCGGCATTCTTTTCGATAAGATCTTCGCTTGCACCCATAAGGCGCAATAGATCCGTTGAAAAGAATATCCCCACCAATGTGATCACGATCGACAATGCGATCCCTACCAAGATCGCCTGGGCCGCCGCCTCTTCAGCTGACTTTATATCTTTTTCACCAACCCGACGCGCCACCATGGCTGTTGCTCCCATGCTTAAACCCATCGCCAGTGAATAGATAAGGGTAAGTAACGATTCTGTGAGCCCAACGGTCGCTACCGCGTTGTTGTCGTTTAGTTGGCTAACAAAAAAAACGTCGACGACAGCAAACAACGACTCCATTGCCATTTCCAAGATCATTGGGATCGAAAGAAGGAAGATAGCCTTATCGATACTGCCCGAAGTGTAATCTTGCTGATCTCCTTTTATTGCCTGCTTAAAGAGGACTAAAAATGAACTAAGTTTTTTTGAAACTGACATCGTGATCTGATTAAAGTAATATAATGAGGATGAAGGAGTTCAAGAATAGAACTCCATAAGCGCGCGAAGCGTATCCGATTTAAAATGACAGTTTCATGATCGTAGAATACTTTGCTTACGGCAAAGTCAAATGGAAGGTTGTGGTGATAATGATTTAATCACTCTTTTTTCGGGCAAAAAAAAAGGCCACAATAGCGGCCTTCAAGTTTGCTGCAGATCTGATTAGTCTTCGATAACTGTACTTCCTCCTGATATTTCAGTAGTTACTGATGGACTGCCACGATAAATAATAGAACTCGCACCAGCTGCTACAGCCATAAGTTCATCGGTCACAGTAACTTTACCATTGCTGGCTCCCGAGACGTTTATAGTTGCCTCACGCACGGGATAGTCGAAAGCCGTTAATACCGATGCGCCGGAAATCTCTGCATTGATTTCATCACCCAGACCGGACATAAGTAAGCTTGACGAACCAGATAGCGTAAGGTTCACTTCGCGATAACCCGCATTTAACTGACACACAGACGCGCCCGACACGTGTAGGTCAAGGTCCTCGTTGCTTTCAAAGCCATTGATTTTCGAAGAACTCGCCGCAGAAAAAATCACACCCTCCAAACGAGGCATGGATATCGTGATGTAAGTATTGTGAATTCGATTCGAGTTGTCGTCAAATTTTATAACCAGGGTGCTCCCGCTCTTGTAGATCTCCAGGTCATTGACGTTCCGGCGGTCCCCCTTTACCTCGATATTAAATACATTGGACTGCTCCACACGTACATCTAACGCACTGGCTATCTCCAACCGATCAAAATCGATAATAGTAAATTCCCTTTCAACGTGCTGAACAGGTCCTGGATCCTCGGTGTCACAGGACGTAAGATTAAACGCGAGGAACAGACACAAGAGTGCAGTGAAGCCATTGCGACGGATTAACATAAGGATGAGTTGTTGTTTCGCCTCTAAGACAACCAGCTATACACCGACCCCTATGAAAAGGAAAAAATAAGTTGGGACTGGCCGGACCATGTAGCTAGACCAGGTACCTGGCTCGTCAGGCGACCGAAATCGATTTTATGTTCACAAATTCTTTAATACCGAATTCTGACAATTCTCTGCCGAATCCGGACTTTTTCACGCCTCCGAAGGGCAAACGTGCGTCAGATTTCATGAGAGCGTTTATGAATACTGATCCGGATTCGATTTGTCGTGCTATTCGCTCACCTCTTTCAAGATCACGTGTCCAGACTGATGCACCCAAACCGTACCGGCTGCGATTAGCTACTTCGATCGCCTCGTCGTCTGAAGCGACAGTAACAACCGCCGCGAGTGGTCCAAAGGTCTCTTCATCAAATGCCGGCATTCCCGGTTTCACCTCGTCCAGAAGCGCAGGGATGAAATTTGCGCCCTTATCACGCCCTCCTGTAAGAAGTTTTGCTCCTTGTCCGACGGAATTATTCAATTGTTTCTCCAATGCGTCAGCTAGATCCACTCTGGCAAGAGGCCCGGTCGTCGTCGCTTCTGCAAACGGATCGCCTTGTCGAAGCGACCTGATATTCTCCAGGAACAGTGCGGTGAATTCGTCTTTAACGCGTTTATCAACAATAAATCTTTTTGCGGATATGCACGATTGACCGGCATTTTGCATACGGGATTGAGTGGCGATTTTTGCCGCATTTTCCAGGTCAGCATCGGCAAGCACAATGAATGGATCACTTCCCCCAAGCTCCAGAACAGCCTTCTTGATGTACTTACCAGCAATTGACGCAACTTGTGAGCCGGCGAATTCGCTACCTGTCAATGCAACTCCCTGCACGATATCCGATTGCAGAATTGATTCTATCTGCCGATTATCTATTAATAATGACTGAAACACGCCGTCGGGGAAACCGGCGGTACGAAATATCTCTTCCAGCAGCAACGAACAACCGCTTACGTTCGATGCGTGTTTCAGCACTCCAACATTCCCTGCCATCAGGGCGGGCGCCGCGAAACGTATTACCTGCCAAAAAGGAAAATTCCAGGGCATTACAGCCAATATGGTTCCCGTTGGATGGAACGAAACGAAGCTTTTCTTGCTGTCAGTTTTGATCATTTCGTCCGCGAGGAGATTCTCTGCATTTTCAGCGAAATACCGGCAGCCTCCAGCACTTTTTTCAATCTCGGCTTTCGCTTCTGACAGCACCTTCCCCATCTCAAGCGTGATTGTTCGCGCATACCGTTCTTTGTTTTGTTCCAGCACCTTGGATACGTTGAGCATCAATTCACTTCTGCGCGCAAAAGAGGACTTCTTCCAGTCCTTGAAAGCTGCCGAAGAGGCTTTCAATTTTTCCTGAACAATGGAGGCTGAATATTCCTGGTATTGTTCAACAATGGATTGGTCGAAGGGGTTGATTGATTGGAGCATGGGGAATAGGGGTGATAAGGTGATAAGGTGATAAGGTGATAAGGTGATAAGG
>DASVBA010000453.1:0-7869 GCA_036376095.1 Chryseolinea sp. | reverse complement strand
ATCCTGCATGCCGGGGGAGCCTGAACACCCCGGCGGGATAGCCAGGTTTCAATTGCGTTACGTAAGCTGTCTGAAACGATCCTCCGTATGCCTCACCGTAGTTGTTATTCGTGGCAGTCAGGTTGTAACCTTTGAACTGTCCCAGTAAATTGGTTATCCTGTTTCTTACTAATCCAACGTTGCCTCTGATTGTCCAATGGAATGATGAACGTTTGATCACTTCTGCGCCAATCGATACTTCAATCCCGCGGTTAATGGCATTTGCCGCATTGGCGTAGACCTGGTTGGTTACAAATGGCGGCTGAGGTATATTATACTTGTACAACATGTCGCTGGTGTTGTCGTGAAAGAAATCAATCATCCCATTAACACGATCTTTCCAAAGTGAAAAGTCCATGCCTACATTGAATGACTTCCGCACCTCCCATTTCAGATCGGGATTGCCTTCCTGTGTAACCGCATAGCTCTGACCGACATTTCCATTCAATAAGTAAGCGCCGGCTGATCCATACAACGTCTTGTACTCATAAGGTGGAAGGTTTTCCTGGTTTCCAGTCAATCCATAGCTTACCCTCAACTTGAGATCAAGCCAGCTGTTGGTCTGCATAAATGGTTCATTCGTAACTCTCCAGGCAATCGCCGCAGATGGAAAATTTCCCCAGCGGTTGTTGGCTCCAAATTTGGAAGATCCGTCTCTCCGGAAATTAACAGTCAAAATGTAACGGTCGTTATAAGCATAGGTCAACCTTCCCAGAAAGGAGATGATACGAACTTCATTTTTAAATGAGTAAACGCCCTCCAGTGGTACGCTTGTAGCTCGTCCGAAGTCATTAGTCAATAGATTACCTTCAACGTACGGACCGGTCACCCCCACGCCAAATCCTTCGTTCATGAATTTGTTGTATTCATATACACCCGCTACGTTCAACAAATGATTACCGAAGTTCTTTTCGAAATTAAAATGCAAATCGCCCGTAAAATTTGTTTTGGCCGCACTTGATTTCGAAGCAGAAGACGGATCTATATCGTCGGGGTCCGGCAATGGAGGATAGTTTTGGTCGTACGTGTCATTGCCTTTGGACAGGGCAACCAATCCACCGACCTTTAGTCCGCTCAATAATTCATAATCAGCCTTACCGGATGCCTGAAAGAAATTTTGGTGTTGTTTGCTGTAGAGTTCGGTTATGAGAAACACCGGATTTATAAAAGCAGTAGCGGGCTGGTAAAAGGTACCATCATCATTATATACGGGCCACACCGGCAGGATTCCGGGCGTTAGCCTGAATACGAATGCGCCTCCCTGCGTCACTTGCGACGTGTTGTTCTGATCCGGAAGGAAGTCACGGTTGATCACCGAAGCGTTAAGGCGATAGTTCATGGTGAACTTTTTGTTTTCAGATCGAACATCGGCATTAAAACGAGCTGAAAGTATTTCCTTGCCTGTGTTCAACACCACGCCCTCCTGGTTGATATAACCTACCGATCCCCGCATCCGAACCTGGTCGCTCCCGCCGGACACACTCATCATGTGACTTTGGGTGAAAGCTGTTCGGGTTATTTCTCTTTGCCAGTCGGTGTTTGCACCTTCGTCATAATGATAAGCAGTGGTATCATTTTGAACGGCGACCCGCCATTCATCGCCCGTTAGTACATCAAATTGATTCGAAACGTTTTCCACGCTGGCAAAGCCGTTGTATTCAAACATTGCTTTTCCCGATTTCGCGTCTTTTGTCGTTATGAGCATAACTCCATTGGCCCCGCGCGATCCATAGATGGCAGCCGCGGACGCATCCTTGAGTACATCAAAAGAGGCAATGTCGGCAGGATTGAGCGTGGTGATAGCGCGATTGAAATCATCAATGGCCACCCCGTCGATCACCAGCAGAGGAGGCTGTCCTTCAAGAGAGGTTGCTCCCCTGATGCGAACATTAAAATCTCCGTTAGGATCTCCGCCGGGCTGAACTATAACGACACCCGGTATTTTTCCCTGTACTTGTTGTAGTCCGTTTGTTACGTTTCCTGTTACAAAATCCTCACTGGAGATATCGGCAACGGCGCCCGTAATGTTTTTTCGCTGCGTAGCACCGTAACCTACCACCACTACTTCATCCAGTAAGAGTGGCGATTCGGACAACGGAATGTCTAGAGTTTTTTCATCACGCAAAACAAACTGAAACGCCGCATAACCCATGAATGAAACTTCGAGAAGGTCTCCTGATCTGGCCGTTAGCGTGAATCGGCCGTCAGCGTCTGCGACCGCAAAGGTGTTTGTCCCTAAAATCTGCACTGTTGCTCCGGGCAATGCGGTACCTTTAACATCGGTCACCCTTCCCGTAATACTATTCTGGCCAAACGCAATATTCGCCACCACGACCAACGCAAACGTCAAGGCATTAAAGCGGATTCTTACCCGGGAAGAGATCAAAGTTCTCGAAATGCTAAACGACCATCGCGCAGAGCACTTCCGGCTGAATTGCATCTTCCTTGACATGGCCTTATTAATTTATGGTTTTAAAATCTCATCTACTAAAAGAATCTGGTCCGGTATCCGGATTCCATACTTCGGAACCATTCCATTGCATCGCGTTGCGAACAAGCTCCGCAGAATTGGACGCATTAAACTTTAGCAACAGGCTCCTGCGGTGACTCAAAACCGTGTGCTTACTGATACCTAAAAGGCTGGCTACTTCGTTCGTCGAGTGCCCCGCTGCCACAAGCTTGAGAATCCTCCACTCCGTTGGTGTAACTGCTTTCATCTTGGTGTCTGATTAGGTCTAAATGACTAGTCAAATGTGCGGACACGACATCGATCGATGCTAGTCCATTTGCCGCATTCTCTAACAGATATGCCGCAAATCGTCTTAATTCAGGGCGTTCAGTCGTGATAGCGGAGAAAAGGCTGTTGAAAACTATCCGCGTGGATAGGAATGAGTTGTAACATTAATATAATCCATCTCTATCCAGGAATATTTTCAATCCCCGTACTTCCGCAGCGTGAGTCGGACTATGAACTCCGAATTTGCCTTCGTGCATGCGATGTAATGAGCCGGATGTTTTAGATGAACCGGTTCGGATTTAATGCTCTGTATACCATTCGAGCCGCTCCGTAAAGGCCGTCTGCTTCCATGGATTTGACAAAGATTTTGGAACGATCTCTGAAGGAAGATATGCTGACATCATTGCGGTTAATGGAGGCGGCTTACGTCACATCGATTTCCTTCCGCGTGGATGTGGTTGTGAAAAAAGGGAAGTGATAATAAAAAAGAGTTCCGCCGAAATCAGGGATGCGAAATTGCGAGTTTTGCCCCGATACTTATCGGGGCAAACCTTAAGCAGCACTCACGGTATTTCTAATAAATCACGATAAGACGTACATAACAATTCATCTGCGGTAAAAAAGCACACGTGGATGACGCACACGCATTCCACAAACTTCAAATGCAGATGCCGCAGACAATCGCAGAAAAATGCCGCTTGAGTCCTGTCATTTCAACTTTTTGATCCGAAGGTTTGAATTCTCCCATTTAAAACGTTCATTCCATTATCACTGCAGATCCGCTGTATCTAACCTCAGGATGAACTCACTTCCCTCCCCTTCGACGGTTTCCACCCTTAACACGCCACCGTGGCTCTTGATAATATCATAGCTTAAGGATAAGCCCAAGCCTGTACCCTGTCCGGGAGGTTTCGTTGTGAAGAACGGTTGAAAGATCTTGTCTTTGATGGCATCAGGAATGCCAGCGCCGTTGTCTTTCACCGAAATGAATATTCTTTCACCTGACTTTTTCGTGGTCAGGGTAACAGTGGGTTCATAGTTGTTGCTTGACTTCTTCGATCGTTCGTTTACGGCATAAAAGGCGTTGTTGATCAAATTGAGGATCACTCTTCCCATATCTTCAGGCACCACATTTATTTTTCCTACCGACTGATCAGCACGAATTTCAAACCTGGCATTGAAACTTTTGTCTTTTGCACGAAGGCCATGATATGCTAACCGTAAATATTCTTCGCACAGGCCGTTGATATCAGTAAGTTCTTTTTGTCCCGTCCTCTTCTGCGAATGTTGAAGCATATTCTTAACGATCGCCTCGGCCCGTTTGCCGTGTTGATTTATCTTTTCCTGGTTCTGTCTTATGGAATCTGCGATCTCTTCGGCGGATTGTCGATTGTTTGAGGTCAATTCTTTCTTAAGATCATCGATCAATTCGTTATTCAATTCCGAAAAATTGTTAACAAAGTTTAAAGGGTTCTGAATTTCGTGCGCTATACCGGCAGTGAGCTCGCCCAACGAGGCCATCTTTTCAGATTGAATTAATTGAGCTTGGGTGGACTTTAATGTATCGATCGATTTGGTGAGTTCAATCGTGCGTTCCTGTACCTGTTGTTCCAGTACCTCATTCTGAGAGGCCAGAATTTTTTCCTTTTCTGCTGACATCCTGACTACCTCATCTGCATGACGCCTCACGTCCCTTACAATTTCCGTAAAACGTATCGCCACATAGAAGGCAAGGGATAAGGGAGTTGCAATGAATATGGCGGTAATCAGCCATACCTCCAACCACAACGATGCACTCCCCCGGGTCACGACTACTCCATACAAAATAAATCCCAGCGTGCTTATCATTAGACCAACTACAACCGCCCATTGCGCACCGTGAAGTGACGACCAGGATCGAACAAGTATGTACACGCCGAGCGCAAATGTGGTGAGGGCCGCCACGGTCTGAATCAAATCCAGCCTCAGATGCACGTTTGCCAAAGTGATAATAAACACAATGATGAGAATCGATTTAATAGCTACCGTCAGCTTAAACTTGAAAATCCGGGCTGTTAAGATGACTCCAACAATGAGATTAAATGGGAAAAGGAGCAACACGAACAATTCAAGGATATTATGTTGATCAAATGTTAACGCCGAGTGAAACCTGGGAATATTAAGTAGGGTGGCCAAAAAGAATATGCCGGTATAAACGACAATCAGTGGGAGATTTGTTTCCTTGCGATTAAAAAGCGCCACCGCCAATAAAATGAAAAAAGTAGTGCCATTAACAGACGCCCAGAAAGCTTCGAGGTAGTCCCAAAACCTGCCGGAAGAAATTCTTTCCTGATACAACGGACCGTCAATGTGGATATAGTATTTGAGCGCATATTCACCTCCACGGATACTCTTTACAGGAAATGTTGAAATGAAGTTAACGACATGGAAGGTGAGTTCGTGCACGATCCCCGGCGCAACCTCAAGCGGTAAAAAATCTCTTCGATACGGATTTACTTCTTGAAAAGGTGGCCTGGTGCTTCCGATCGACCCTACATGCTCTTTATCAAAGTATGCATCGACGGCTACCCACCCGCCAAATCCAAGTCCCAATGGAATCGATTCAAGAGATGAATCCAGCTTTAGTCTAATGGTAAACCATCCTTCAATCTTGCCACTTTCATCCGCCATTTCAGGAGACAGCTCTGAAGGTTTGAGTTTCGTGCAACCTCGATGAGCACTAATGCCAGAACTGTCTGATCCTGACTTGAACCACCACCCCTCGTAAGTACCAAGAAGAATAAGCTGGTCACCCGTAAACATGTTATGATTAAGTTCAACAACGTGATCCTGTGCCACGCTCACGCGTACATTGACAACAAATAGCAGTACGATCAAAAGTACTAGTCTCACGACTTGTTGTTTATAAAAGGAAGTTTAATTGTAAACATAGCGCCTTCTTTCTCGCTTGATTCAACCTGCAGGTCACCTCCATGCCCTTTGGTTATTATATCATAAGCAAGTGAAAGACCCAACCCGGTTCCCTGTCCCGCAGGCTTTGTCGTGAAGAAGGGTTGAAAGATCTTCTCTTTGATTGCATCTGGAATGCCAGTACCATTGTCCTTCACGGAAATAAATATACCATCGCCTGTTTTTTTTGTAGACACCGTCACGACCGGCTCATAGTCGCTTTTTGAGTACTTCGATCTTTCGTTAACCGCATAAAAAGCATTGTTGATCAAATTGAGGATCACTCTTCCCATGTCTTCGGGCACCACATTTATTTTTCCTACCGACGAATCAGCATGTATTTCAAACTTCGCATTGAAACTCTTGTCTTTGGCACGAAGGCCATGATACGCTAGTCGTAAATATTCCTCACAAAATGCATTAATATCGGTGGGTTCTTTTTGTCCCGTACTCTTTCGCGAATGTTGAAGCATATTCTTAACGATCGCGTCGGCCCGTTTGCCGTGTTGATTTATTTTTTCTTGATTGTCAGCCAGATTTTTGGCGATGCCCTTAACGTCTTCAAGGTTTCCATTCCGGATAGCTTCATCCATTTCAACGATCAATTCTTTATTTACTTCCGCGAAGTTGTTCACGAAGTTGAGCGGGTTTTGGATTTCGTGTGCGATCCCTGCCGTTAGTTCTCCTAACGAAGCCATTTTTTCCGATTGGATCAACTGCGTTTGCGTGGACTTCAGTTCATCCATAGATTTCGTCAACGCTGCGGTGCGTTCTGATACTTGCTTTTCAAGCGTTTCATTTTGACTAGTAAGGATCTGCTGCTTTTCATCTGATAACTTGCCTACTTCAATCAGTTTTTGCTGCAAGGATCGGTTCGTTCGCGCAAAGTCGTATCCCAGGTAAAGGGAAACTCCAAGTGGAACACTTAAATGAGCGATAGTGAATAGATCGGTACGGTATGACGGTATCCAACCGAAAAGGAATGAAAACCAAATAATGATAAAACAAATACCACCAATAGCAACGGTAACTGCGGCAAGTTTATTGTCTTTAAAGGACCTGAAAACAATCCACGTAATAGCGATACTAAAAACCGAAGTAAAAAAGACGCCGTAAACCGACCACCCCCATCCATAAACCATAAAACCAAACGGAATCGTGACGAGTCCTAATAAAACCAGGCCGTAAAAAATCCAGTCTTTCTTTTGCTTCAGCAATTCATACACGGCTGACAACATTATCAATTCACTTGCTACCTGCACTACTAAAAGAAAATTCTTGATAAGTGGGTAATCCTGAATTGTATCATACTGCTTGAAATAAATAAAAAAACCCCACACCATCGCTTGAAGGATCGCATACACGGAAAAAAACAGATTTGCACGCTGAAGTGGATAAAAAACATAGAATGCCAGGTAGAGGACACCGAGGATAAAAAATGTCCCCACCCGAAAATAGTCGTGTTCATCAATCACCTTGCGCGTCGCCATAAAATGAGCAACGGCACCCTCCACAGTATTTAGGTTGATTCTTACTCCAGGGTTAGCCGAGTTCCAATGAGTACCGTAACCGATACCGGGTTGTTTGGCAAAACGAATAGCCAACAATTGATTGTCTCCCTTGAACGGAAATGAAAGCGGCCTCGCATTTGGATTGATTGCCTTGATCATAGACGGATCTGAACTTAAGACTCCCCAACGATGAATCAATTGTCCATTGAGATATATTTCGGAAGCCACTGATTGCTGCATTGCCATTGCCAACTGAGTGACCATACTGTCAATTGAAAGGTGTATCCTCAGCCAGCAAATTTCTCCCTCCGGGATCTCAGGCAATGACGTATGGATGTCCAGGGTTGGATTCATGGATTGCCAATCGTTATCATTGAAGTCCGGATCAGCGAAGTGCGGATGGTCTCCCACCTTGAATTTCCATCCACTGACAAGAAGAATTCCTTCTGCAGGTATGTCCTTAACATGAATAATTTCAGGGCCCCGCTGTGAGACTCCCCTGGTACTCAACAAGATGATTCCAAGAAGGAGAAAAAGAGTTCTTAACCTGACGTTGATCATTGGGATTATAAAAGTGGTAACCGGATTATGAATTCACAACCTTCACCTTTCTTGTCTGCCCGTCCGACAGGC
>DASVBA010000446.1:0-2353 GCA_036376095.1 Chryseolinea sp. | reverse complement strand
GTTCCAGCTCCAGCAGAAATTGCTTTCTTTCCTCCGCTGAACATTCCTCGAAGCCTTTGTCGAATCTTTCTTTTACAGCCTTCTCCACTAACGAAAGCCCGGACGTGAATTGTTGCTGACTTTCTTTATCCTGGCAATCATCGACCATCTTGAGGACAAAGTGATGGATATTTAATGCTTTTGCGCCGGGTATATCGGTTGCCGGAATGATAGCCTCAGCTATTTCAGCAAGTAATGCCTCCTGGTCTCCGTTCACAATGATATTCCGCAACGGAATTGTCGCTTGCTTAACCTGTTGAACGCAGGAGGGCAATATCATGGCACCAGCTGTGATAAAGCCCAGTTGTTTCAATGCGATCCTTCTTTTCATACTGGTTGTTAGAGATTGATGGTTAAAGGTAATAGTCCAGGGCCGGTTAATCAATAGGTGAAGTTTTATTGACTATAGTCCATGCTTTCCTGAGATTCAATTTGCAATCAGCGTAACGATCGCGCAATACTTCGAAGAAAGCCTTTCCACCATGTCCTAATCGAAAATGCCCGCTATACTGGAAGGCGAACCTTCACGAGGTCGTCATAATTTTGCTGATTATTCGAAGATGAATGCAAGCCTCTAACGGGCATTCTTACCACAGCTGCCCATGACAGCCTTCTTAATATGCCTTACGCTGACCAACGATTCCGTTACGGCAAACTCTTCCCGCTGATTTTCGCAGATTGAAGGCACCCGGATTTTCGGCAAGGTAATTCCGTGATCAGCGTGCATTTCAAATCTGCGATTCTGCGAGAAATGAATTAGGATGACGGATTCTAAATGCACACTAGCGACTGTCCGCCGCTTGACGCTTGTCACGGTCCATCTCTGATCTGAACTTTTCACCCAATGCCTTTAGTTCCGACACGATATCGGGATGCGCCGAAGAGACGTCCGTAGCTTCACCGGGATCAGTCTCCAGGTCGAACAGCGAAAGCCCTATGCTCTGCGATGCAAATTGTCCCCGAACACCATCCATTCCCGGTTTAGCGACGTGCTCGTAGTTGTGCGGAAAATGTAATTTCCACTTACCCTTCCTCACGGCTTGCAACTCATTTATCTGGAAATAATAATGAACCTCACGCACGTTTTGTTTTGACTTACCTAAAAGCAGAGGAAGCATACTTTTTCCATCAATTGCATTAGGCAATGTTTTGGTATTGGTAATGTCTGCGACAGTTGGCAATAAGTCGATAAGCCCGGCAAACGATGAGCAGCTTGAATTTGAAGGGATATGCTTTGGCCATCGCGCAATGAACGGAACGCGTACGCCTCCCTCAAAGGCTGTGCCCTTTCCTTCCCTCAAACCGCCCGAAGATCCTGCGTGATTTCCATACACTAACCAGGGGCCGTTGTCAGAAGTGAATATCACCAGTGTATTTTCTTCCAGCCCTTCAGTTTTCAAACTTTTCATCACCTCTCCCACCGACCAATCGATCTCCTGGATGACGTCAGCGTAAAGTCCCTTTCCGGATTTACCGGCGAACTGCTGTGATGCGTAAATTGGAACATGCGGCATAGCATGAGCTATGTAAAGGAAAAAATTCTTTTTCTTGTTTTGTTTTATGAACGACTGCGCGCGCTCCGTATATCGACGGACCAACTGACTTTGATCGGGATTCTTTTCGATGGTCTTTTCATTCTCTACCAATGGGAGATCGGGAAATGCCGGCATATTTTCAGGCCACATATCATTGCTATAAGGAAGTCCGAAGTACATATCGAACCCATGATGTGTCGGCAGGTGTTGCGTATGATGGCCGAGGTGCCATTTGCCAATACAAGCGGTGGCATAATTCTTATCCTTCAGGACTTCAGCAATCGTCTTTTCATTGGGATTGAGGCCCACGAAGGATTTATCACGTGTCCATTCCGGACCCTCGGGTCCAACCACCCACGGGACGCCTACGCGTTGCGGATAGCATCCTGTCATTAACGCTGCTCTTGATGGCGAACATTGAGGTTGCGAATAAAAATTCGTGAACCTCATTCCCTCAGCCTGCAACTTTACAAGATTAGGAGTTGGATAGTCAGCTCCGAATCCCTCGATATCACCGTATCCAAGATCATCGGCAAAAATGATGACGATGTTTGGCAATTGTTGTGATTGAGCAACGCTGCAAGTCAACAACAATGTAACTGAACACAATAAAACCATGGTGAACTTAAAGGGCTGGCGGAGGGGGTGCGTTGGACGCCACATCTGAAAAACGGAATTTTCGAAGGCATTAAGAGCAGGTTTTTCAATCTTATTTGACATCTTTAATGACTGTTTGAATTATGACGCTTCAATCTTATGATATATTATGAAAAAAATTC
>DASVBA010000445.1:0-3173 GCA_036376095.1 Chryseolinea sp. | reverse complement strand
GCAACTCTTAATGGTTAATCGTACTTTATCAAGTTCTATTTTGCGCCGGAAATATGGCGACTGTTGGCTGGGTTTATGAATCCCCAGTCACGACGATCACGACAGATACACGACCACCTCTATAGCCGCGGCGCATCACACTAGGCGTCGTGACCTTAGTGGTTCGTAGTGGACCTCGTGACCTGCATTTCTAGATACTACGAATCTTTCAAATCATTATCGCCGAATTGGATAGGATTATTTAATCACTACGATCAATCGTAAAGTCTGATTAGAATCTTAGCAAGAAAGAAACAAACACTTAAATTATGATAACTCGGTTGTCTAGACCTTAGCATCAACCTTAAACCCATTCCTTTTTCTCACGGGATACACTTCTAACATTTTCAAGCTGGTGTAAATCAGGTCGCCCATGGTCCGGGTTTCGAGGAAGGAGTTATCTTGATAGAGTTCGGAAAGACCGAAGCTGAGTTTTCTAACGTTGTCTTCGGGAGCGAGGTCTTCCATTCTCATCGTGCCGAGCAACGCTTCGAGCTGGCCATTGGCGGCTTTCACGCGCGTGAGAAGGCGTGTACGTTCTTCTTTCTGATATTGTAATTCGACGACCGGGCTCATGATCTTAAACCCCAGGTTGATGATGGGATTGTTCTCCTTGAAATACTGAGGCATGTAAATTTTAAGATCGCCCTCGTAGCAATGCTGGTCAAAGTCTATCGCACGAAGACGGAAATACAGCTCATCAAAATCAGGAATGATCTCCACCACGTAATTGTCATTGCGCATGTCACCCAGCAGTTGAACCAGGCTTCGCTCATTGAACTTCACAAACTCTTTGGCTACTCGCAGTGGATTAAAATCCTGCTTGGGCAAAAATTGTTTAATGAAAGTATCCCCCGGTATACCGAGAATATGTTCTTCAATCAGCGTGGAGTTTTTCACCAGGTAATTGATCTTGTTGGGTGACAACAGGTGTTCCAGTTCCATGCCGTAGATACGTGACATATCGGCCTGCTTCACGTAGAAATAGTCGAACAAATCGTTGAGGCGGTTCACCACGCGCACGCGAACGGGACGAGTGTTAGCATATAAACAGTAATCCACCCGGTCTATATAAAGGTGATCATAAGCAACAACATCGCCTCCGATTTTAAGTTGGGCATAGACTTTCTTGAGACACTCGTGAAGGTAGGTGCGGTCGGTTTCGTTGTAGATAAGGGTTTCCCACAATGTGTCCTCACCGTTCTTGTCGAAAAGTGTAATGGAGCTTTTGTGGTGCAGCAACTCCTGGTATGAAATAGGGACATCCGTCTCGCGCCCGGTAAGGAGCAGATATCCGCGCAGCGCTTTGCTTACGGGATAGGGAGGTTTCTTAAAACGGATTTCAGCCATGATCAGCTAAATTCGACCTTGAGTTGAGCGACCCATTTCTCCACGCGGCCGGGAGTTAAATCTTTCTGGTTGTCTTCATCAATACCTAGTCCCAGGAACTTACCATTCACCACACCTTTAGATGCCGTGAAGTTGTAGCCTTCGGTGGGCCATGCACCCACAAAAGTGGCGCCTTTGTCTTTGATGCGATCGTGAATAATACCTATCGCATCGAGAAATGTATCAGGATATCCATCGGCATCGCCGACACCGACGTATGTCACTTTCTTTCCTGCGTAGTCAACGTTCTCAATTTCATCAATGAATGCATCCCAATCTTCCTGCAGTTGACCGATCTCCCAGGTGGGGCAGGCCAGGATAAGGTTCGGATAGGGTTGCATATCTTCGGCGGAAGCCGAGTTGACGTTATGAAGTTCAGCGTCATCGCCAAGGAGCGCCTGAATCTGGTTTACGACCCGTTCGGTATTGCCTTCCGTTGAGCCGAAGAAAATTCCAATGTTAGCCATATCGTTATTTGTTAGTTGGTGTTTCTAAATTTCAATAATAATTTTCTTGCGATCTCAATTTTTAATAGTCCTCCCCTGGGTATTCAAGTTCTCCCCGCTTTGGATGATATTGCATAAACACTTCGGACTTCAAGAGAATATCCACATACTGAGCGCGTTTATAAGCAAATGGATCGGTCAGGTTTACTTTGGATAGTTTACCCTGAAAATCTTCAATCCGTTCATATTTTTTATGTTTCATCCATCCTTCAATTTCTTCGATCATGTGTGCAATGGTGGGAATTCCTCTTTTGTACACCGCACTCACCACCTGAACGGCATTCGCGCCTGCCAGTAACATTTTCAATACATCTTTTCCCGTGAGGATGCCGGTGTTACAAATAACATTGGCCTTGACCTGTTTGTGCAGCAAGCCTGCATAACGCAAAGCCAGCCGGTTATCGGTTTCGTTACTGAAGAGATAAGGGTAATGATGTTCTTCCAGTTCCGTGTTGATGTCCGGTTGAAACAGCCGGTTAAAAAGAATGAACCCATCTGCACCTAAGTTATCCATGCGCTTAATAAGCCGCAGCGAATTAGTATAATATGGACTTAACTTCACAAACAATGGCAATGGAATAGCCGCACGAACTAATTCAAGTGTTTTCAACTGCTGGTCTTCAATTTCCTGAGCGGAAAGCTCGAAGTCTATATTGTTCGCATAGAAATTCAACTCGAGCCCGTCAATGCCAGTGTCTTTCATGCGCAACGCGTATTCCAGCCAGGTATCATTGTGAACGCAGTTCAAGCTTCCGATCAAAGGAATCTTTATTGCCTTCCGCGCTTCTTTCAGCTGGCGAAGATGTTCTGCCGGCCCGGCATGTTTAACCGTTGGGAAAAAAGTGGAATGTTCTGCATCCCAATCGCTGTGCGCTTCCTGCATCTGCTCCAACCTCAACGTCTCCATCTGGATTTGTTCTTCAAATAGTGACTTGAAGACTATGGCGGCAGCTCCCGCCTCCTCCAGCTTTACCAGGTTGGCCGGATCCGTTACGATGTTACTGGCACCGATAACTATGGGATTCTTGATGGTAAGACCTCCATAATAGGTTGATAGGTTCGTGCTCATAGTTGATAGGATTATGCTTCTGTATGTTGTTTAATATCTCTGAAGCGTTGCTCGTTGTCCTTCTCGGCCAGCTCAACGAGCCGTTTTGCTTCTTCAGGATTTGAGAGTGTAAGCGTTTTGTAGCGCAATTCTTCTTCGAGGTAGTCGGCAAACTTGATGTCCACCTCTGC
>DASVBA010000444.1:0-5782 GCA_036376095.1 Chryseolinea sp. | reverse complement strand
GGCTAACGCACAACAAGATGAGAGCACTACAGAAACTACTGTCACGACAGAGACTACGACAAGTACAAGCTCGGATCGTTCTGATCGGGATATGTCGCCGGTCAGGGCACGCGCCGGTATTAAAGGTGGTATGAACGTAAGTAATTTTACTTCGGGTGAGCAGATTTCAGACAAGAACGCAAGGTTTGGCTTTCATGCCGGTGTATATGGTCAATTATTCGCGAATGAGGGATTTGCTATCCAGCCTGAGCTAAATTATTCTACAAAGGGTAATAAAGTGATGACAACTTATAGCGTCATTGACCAGGAGACGAAGTTTAACTTGAGCTACATCGACATGCCTGTTCTTGCAGTTTTCAAACTTGGAAATGCTGTGGAGATTCATGCTGGTCCGTACTGGGCATATCTGCTCGGCGCTAACATCGACACCGATGGAGATCTTGGTGACGACTTTATACAGCTGGACAGGAAAAATTTTGATAACTGGGACTACGGTTTAGCCGGTGGAATTGGATTCAATCTTGGCAATGTACAGCTCGGTGCGCGCTATAATTATGGATTGAATGAGATAGCTAAGAGCGAAGGAGCAAAAAGGATCCTGGGAGGATCTAAGAATTCAGTAGGTCAGGTTTACCTGGCATTCAATCTTGCAGCACACAACAAGTAACGTGTTTCATAGCATGTTGTTTGAGTTAGACCTGGTCTTAGGGCCAGGTCTTTTTATTGTATTTTTCCGAACACATTTGTCAATACAAATTGGCCGATGAGTTTTCCCTGTGCAACGCCATTTTCGCACGCATCCCTAAAATGTATGCCGCCATACAACCTCGATATCGCGGCCTCATTTGCTGCTTCATAGAATGAATTGAACCGTCTTTCTGGTATTCCAAAGTACACTTCAGAAGTATCGACAAAGCCGAAATTATCGCCAAGCAAATGTGTCAGTACAGTAGCGACGGAGGAGGAGACGACACTGTGACCACTTGTATATTCCGGGAATGGCGGGGTCTGAAGAAGAGGCCGCCATGATGGGTCAAGCATTTTGTTTATTGCGCCCTCCGGACGAATCCTGTCGCTGCTGTATTTTTCCTCCCAGCAACTGATGAATCCATCGTGCAACGTAAGGGCTACCATGGTATGGATCAGGATCGCGGAGTCAAGCGGAAGGTCTGATTTCTTACAAACAATTCCTGTAATCCCCATCCAATGACCTCCAGGCGAGATCTTTTTGAGGCCTATCGCCATATGGCCAGAATAGGTCACCGCGAAAGGGTTACAATCCCAGAAGTTTGCTATTTTCTCCTGCTCAGGAGTGATGTTCTTGCTTGTCCGGTACACTTCAAGCATCTGCTTATAGAAGTTGCTTGTAGTATCCTTGCTGAAAACGGCGGGAGGGGGCGGTGCAAACTGTTTTGCCGAGTCAAGAAAGAAAGGACGTACAGTCTTCCACTGAGGTTCGATCGCCGACATGTACTCTGGTGGCGTAGGATACCAGTGGCCCTCGACCTTACTGGGCGTATATCTCCTGTATGTGCTTAGTTTGTTATAATCATCGGCTCTGGCGTATTGAATAACTTGTTTAGCAATCTCCTCCGAATAATGTATATGCTGGTCAAGATCTTCCTTTGACATCTTTTTCTTGCGCTTGAAATTTTCGATCAGAAGCTTTTGCTTTTCCTCAAGCATAACACCCGACGGCATGATCTGCCGTCCCACCTGCAGCATCGTGTAGTTCGTGCAAAAAGACAAATTAAGGTTGCTGGGCACCGGCGGTGGCTGAATTCCCGGATCCACATTGAATTTGGCATTGATATTCGGTAGTTTCTTCTGGGAAAAAAGCGCTGCTTCGTAGGCTCCGAGCATCGCATAAGCATAAAAGCGACTCGCCGCCGGCGGATTAGCTACATCGTGTAACATCACCTCTGACAAATAGAATACATTGTCAGCCAGCAACTGCAGTTCCTGCTGATGTCGCCCTCCTTTCTGTGCAACAGCATTTACTGTAATGAGAACAAATAGCAAACCCGATAACTGGCTTTTCATTCCATTAATTCAGTTTGTAGTTTTCCACACCATAATTATTTATTCCTGCCAGCAAGACCTTCACACCCTTGATATCGATCAGCTGAAGAGATTTGATATCGCCCGTAATTTTTAACCCCGATTTCGATTGGGGAACATATGAGAAGGCTCCTTTTCCATTCCCTTCAAATAGCTGCCCGAAATTAGCGTCAATCACCCCCATTCTTATGCGTATTGAACTTTGGTTGCCTCCAACTAATAGATCCATATTGCCATACCTGTTGTAGTCGAGGAGCGTCATTGCGTATACGGGTGCGAATTGGGCTTCAGAAGGCAGAGAATGCCGCACAAATCCACTTCCTGTATTTTCAAAATAGGCGGTTTCCAGTTCAGTTACTTTGAGTTCTTTAGCGCCCTTCAAATCATTGGCGGAAAAGATGTTGTTTAACTGCGCGTCGGCGTATGACGCATAGGTGGTGTACTTGCTCCGCATGCTGTACATTTGGTCTAACAATTCATCACGGCTGGGAAACGGATATGGTTTCCCCTGAATGAATTGGGTTAGTATGGGGTCTATTGAGCCGTTGTTGTCAAAATCCTTGTAAACCAAAGCGAGGGGTTCTTTGACGCTTGCCCTTAATTGTGTGTTCAGCCCCAGATTGCCGGCGATAATATCTTCGTCGCCGTCCTTGTCAAAATCGTGGATGATCATTCTACTCCATAGTCCTCGAAGCGGCGTCGCGAAAAATCTTTCTGTAGCACGCTCAAGCTTTTTCCCCGCTTCGTTCACGAACACTTCAATCGCCATGAACTCGCCAATAACAACAAGATCCTCCCATTTGTCGCCATTCACATCCATCCATTTTGCATCTGTGACCATTCCGATACGCGCGAGTGCTGGTGCAATGGAGGTTGTGATGTTTTCGAAACGGCCCGCGTTGTTTCGTAGAATAAAACTTTCGGGTGTAAGTGGATATTTCCCGGGAATGACTCGTCCTCCAAGAAAAAGATCAAGGTCGCCGTCGTGATCAAAGTCTTTGGCTGTGATGCATGATTTGCTTCCTCTGATATCCGGTATATGCCCTGTCTCGAGGCTGAACTTGCCTTTGCCGTCATTGATGTAGATTCGATCCTGCAGGGACTGGTCGTTTTCGGCGTATTCGTTGTAGCCGCCACTCACAATGTAGAGATCAACGTCACCATCGTTGTCAATGTCAGCGAAAAGCGCGTCGGCATCTGTGAAGGTTTTATTAAAGTCGGTCACCGATTCCAAAAATTCTCCTTTGCTATTTTGAAGAAAAATCTTTCCGGGATTTCCTTGCGCTCCCCCGACAAAAACGTCTGTGGTTCCGTCGTTGTTAACGTCCGCCGTGGCCATGATAGGTCCACAGGTGGTCAGCATCGTTAGCAGCAATGGTTGCCGTTTAAAATCGTTATAGCCCTCTTCTATGTGCGTATAGTCAAACAGTGGATCAACGTGGCTGAAGAGCGTTGGATGATCCGCCTTGGTAATTGCTTTTTGTTCACCTTCACTTTCACTCAACTTGATGTGCTGATTGGCCTTGACATCTTTCAACGAGCTGACTTTGCCGGATGGCCAGGTTATGTGAATACTGTCGACCACCTGAAGTTTCCCCAACCCAATGTGAATACGATTGCTCACTGATGACTGAAATCCGCGGGTCGAGACGTGTTCGTAATATTGGATTTTGTTACCGCCATAGACCACAACGTTGGCTCCGATAGCGTTAGTATTCTTTCCGGAGCCCGTTAGCGTGAACTGTAAAAAGTTATGATCAAGGTTTCGCTCGCGGCTGTGGTTCCTGAACACTGATGCAACTGCGTTTTGGTGATTCACTACAAGATCGAGGTCACCGTCGTTGTCGAGGTCTGCATACGCCGCTCCATTAGAAAAGTTGTTTTCTTTAAAGCCCCATGCTTCACTTTCATCCGTAAATGTCAGATCGCCATTGTTACGGTACATGTAGTCGTGAACAGGAGTGGACGTCATGGTGCTCACCAGGTGAAAGGTATCGGCTTTTTCGCCGGCCTTCGATTTTTGAAAATAGTAATCACCTTTGTACTTCAGAAAATCGCGGTTAGTGTAATCCCTGTAATAACCGTTGGTGATGAACAGATCCTTCCACCCATCATTATCATAGTCAGCAAAAAGCGGAGCCCAGCTCCAGTCAGTCTTGGAGATGCCTGAGAACTGGCCGATCTCACTGTATGTACCGTTGCCGTTGTTGAGATGCAGCATGTTGCGCATGTTCTGAAAGTAAAATCCGTTCAATACCATCAACGCGTAGTGTTCATAGTTTTCAGGTCCGTATAGGAGCTTCTGCCGTTTGTTGTCTTCAGGTAACATATCGACGGTAAAAATATCAGGCCATCCGTCGTTGTTGATGTCGCTTACGTCGCATCCCATGGAGAAGTAGGAGAGATGTTGAACATATTCCGTCATCCGGTCCGTGAATGTGCCATCTTGATTATTGATATAGATGTAATCAGGTTCAACATAATCGTTTGACACATACATGTCGGGCCATCCGTCTTTGTTGATGTCAGCTACCGTTATACCAAGGCCGAATCCGAGCGGGCTGCCCTTAATACCTGCAGCTTCGCTGATATCGACGTAACGACCGTTATCGTTTCGGAAGAATTTGTCTCCTGCGTAAGGATGCCTTGTTTCCCGTACTTTGGCGTACTCGAATTCGCGAATAACCACTACGTTGTGGTTGAGGAGGTACATATCCAGGTCGCCATCGCGGTCATAGTCAAAAAATGAAGCGTGTGTGGTATGTCCCGGATCGTCGAGGCCCATTTCCTTTCCCCGCTCAGTAAATGTGAGGTTTCCGTTGTTGATAAAAAGTTTGTTCCTCCTTTTTTCGGGATCGCCTTTACCGGAATAGCAAACATAGATATCGAGATTACCATCTCCATTAACGTCTGCCATTGTCACTCCTGTCTTCCACCCGCCTTTGCAATCTACACCCGCCGATGATGCAATCTCCTTAAATTTAAAATTGCCGAGATTCAAATACAGCGCGTTGGGCTTCATGTTGCCAGTGAAATAGATATCATCCAGACCATCGTTGTTGATATCACCAACCGACACTCCACCACCATTGTAGAAGTATTCATACGTGAGCACATTTGATTTTGGACTTTCTTCGAGAATATTCTTGAATGTAATGCCGGTCTTTTGCGGCGAAAGGGATTCAAACAATGTCTGCTGCTGCGCAACTGCGCATTTGGCTATGAGACCGAGCGCTGAGATCAACAACATGAAAAATCGGGCTTTCATGGGTAAAAAATTAAGACTTGGAGTTCATTCTGTCTCGGGCTTTGCCAGAAAGTTTGGGGGTATTTTGAATCACAAGTTAAAGCAGAATATCTAAAAATAGGATTCAAAAAAGAGTTTATTTTGTCTCACTCGAACCCTGCCAAGTTCCTGAAATACGTCCGGAAATGGAACCTTTTTTATCTATCTTTATCCGGTTAGGGGTCGTAAGGACATACCCAAACCCATGCCCAACTCATAACCCATAACCCATAACTCATAACTCATAACCCATAACCCATAACTCATAACTCATAACTCCCTTTAATTAGTCCCTTCAATATATGCCGTGTTTCTACTTCGCATTAGCGGTGCCTAATCTCCGGCCAGTGTATCTATTGTCGTTGCTCCTGACAGTAGGATGCCAGAAGAAAAAAAGCGCTCTGGTCTGGAATGAAGACTTTCCGGTTATCGGAT
>DASVBA010000435.1:0-3003 GCA_036376095.1 Chryseolinea sp. | reverse complement strand
ACAGATACCGAGGTATTGATTCATTTCATTGAAGACATCCGGTCGCACAACGACTGTTCTCTTGATGAAGCAGTCCGGTTAGCGCTCACAAAAGTTGTAGGTGCTTACGCGATCGTCGTGATGTCGAAAGACGATCCAACAGCTCTTGTTGCGGCCAGAAAAGGCAGCCCCCTTGTGATCGGAATTGGCAAAGGCGAATTTTTCATGGCATCGGATGCCACGCCGATCATCGAATACACGAACGAAGTGGTTTATCTCAATGACCAGGAAATCGCTGTCATAAAGAACGGTAGTCTTACTGTAAAAAATACTGCCAACCTTCCACTTACACCTTACATTCAAACAATAGACCTGGAACTCGAAGCCATAGAAAAAGGTGGATTTGAGCACTTCATGTTGAAAGAGATTTTCGAACAACCTCGATCCATCAATGATTGCATGCGCGGCAGGCTCAATTCTCAGAGCGGACGTTTGGTACTGGGTGGGCTTCGCGAATACGTCAACAAACTCATCAATGCTGACCGAATCCTTATCGTTGCATGCGGAACATCATGGCACGCAGGTTTGGTCGCTGAATACTTCTTCGAAGAATTTTGCCGTATTCCTGTTGAAGTTGAATATGCTTCTGAATTCAGATATCGCAACCCAATTGTACGCGAGGGAGATGTGGTCATTGCGATTTCACAGTCGGGGGAAACAGCCGATACGTTGGCTGCAATTGAATTGGCGAAATCAAAAGGCGCCATCATTTTTGGGGTTTGTAACGTGGTTGGCTCGTCCATTGCCCGAGCAACCCATGCGGGCGCCTATACCCATGCCGGCCCGGAGATCGGTGTCGCCAGCACCAAAGCATTCACCGCACAATTGACGGTGCTCAGCATGATTGGCTTGATAGTCGCTCAGCGTAAGGGAACAATAACTGAGCAAAAACTTCACGAGCTTCTCGTTGAGATGGAGAGGATACCCTCCCTCGTTGAACGAGCGCTCGCCTTAAACGACACGGTCAAGAATATCGCAGCAATATTTAAGGACGCTCACAATTTCATTTACCTCGGACGCGGTTATAACTTTCCAGTCGCGCTCGAGGGCGCTCTGAAACTCAAAGAAATCTCTTATATCCACGCGGAAGGATATCCTGCCGCCGAGATGAAGCATGGTCCGATCGCACTGATAGACGAGGAAATGCCGGTTGTTTTTATTGCAACCCGTGACAGCTCTTACGAAAAGATCGTGTCGAACATTCAGGAAGTAAAAGCGCGTAAAGGCCGGGTTATCTCCATCGTTACTGAAGGCGACAACGTTATTCCAAAGATGTCTGAGTTCGTCATCGAAGTTCCCGCTGTACACGAAGCCCTAATGCCACTCGTTTCAGTGATTCCATTACAACTTTTGTCATATCACATTGCCGTGATGCGCGGATGCAACGTCGATCAACCTCGAAATCTGGCAAAGTCTGTTACTGTAGAGTAAAGCCTTGCGGGCGAGCCTCCAATTCCATCACTGCCATCCAGACCTGCCTTTAGTGAACCCATTGGATCAGGAATAACCATGCCCTGGTGATAACTCCTGTTGTTGCGGTTGATCAGTTGACGTTGCAACGCAGTTTGTTGACACAACAGGGTGGTCTGTTGACTCTACCTATTTAATCAAACGGAAAAGTGTATTCTTGTTTAAGGCTTCGGAAAAATCCGATCTGAATCGGGACGCTAACTATCATGAATGCAAACGTAGAACTACGAAAGACAGCAAGGCTTGCCGGCCTCCTGTTTTTTCTTTGGATAGTCTCAGGATTTTACGAGATGTTTTTTGTATCACCTAAAATATTTGTGGCAGGCGATATTCCGGCCTCGGCCCAAAACATTCTTAAACATGAAATCTTATTCCGGACAAGCATTTTTTCAGGATTGATAACAAGCACATTGTGGGTGCTGCTAGTATGGGTCTTTTATCATTTGTTCAAATCCGTAAATGAGCGGCACGCCAGACTTCTGGTGGCGTTTGTCGTGGTGCAAATCCCGGCAGCTTTTATTAAGGCAGGTCTCAGTATTGCAACAATTCTTACACTTAAAGGAGAAATTCTAAAGTCATTTGAATCGACACAACGGCAAGACCTGGCCATGTCATTTCTTAAGATTAGTGACTATAGTGTTCTGGCGTTGGAATTATTCTGGGGTCTTTGGCTATTTCCGCTCGCGATACTTGTTTATCAATCTAATTTCATTCCTCGTTTTCTCGGGGTTTGGCTTATCATTAATGGAATCGTATATGTCCTGCTAAGTTTTACAAGCATAGTGTTCCCCGAATACAAGGACTCGGTTTTTACTTTTGGAATGCCGGCAATGTTTGGTGAATTGGTGTTAATGCTTTGGCTTCTGACAAAAGGCGTTCGTGATAAGGGCATTGTTGTTTCAACATAAATGGAGCAGACTTTATAAGGGGGCTATGATCTTGATGTTTGGAATGCTGGGTTTGAACCCTTGCGAAACAAACCAGAGACAACAACTAAAGTCGTGTTGATCGACCTTTTCAGTCCCGTACCCCGGAATGGGCTCAAAAACCCAGTTCACTTACAGCCAGCCATGCCATAAGGCCTGGGCCCAGCTTCAAAGCATCCTCGTCAATATCGAACGTCGGCGTATGCACGTATGAAGAAATGCCTTTCGCTTCGTTACGCGTTCCGAGCCGGTAGAACGATGCTGGGACTACTTGTGAGTAATATGAAAAGTCCTCTGCACCAAGCGAGATGTCAAGACTAACAACATTCTCTTTACCAACGTACTCTTCGGCAGCAGCTCGTATCCTTCGCGTCAATTCAGGATTGTTTTCCAGGTAAGGGTATCCTTTGGAAATGTCAACTTCACATTTTCCTCCCATACCTTCAGCAATACTTTCTGCCATTTTCTTGATTTTTATCAACGCATGCTCCCGCCATTCCTCATTCATCGCGCGAAATGTTCCCGCGATATTCACTTCGTTGGGAATAATGTTAGTGGCTCCATGTCC
>DASVBA010000433.1:0-3491 GCA_036376095.1 Chryseolinea sp. | reverse complement strand
TTTCCAGTGCCACATACAATTCCCAGGGAATGACTGTCATCAAAATGCTCAACAAACCAGCTCACGAATGCGCGGCATGCTCTTTCCATCAGATCAATGGAAGCAATAGAACCCTTTTCTATCGTAAAAGCATCCAGCGCTTTTATCGTTCCCGTTGGGAGGATCTTCAACATAAACGAAGATACAAAAATCAACGGTCCACTTCACCCATCACAACGTCAATAGAACCAATAATGGCGATGAGGTCTGCTATCAAAATTCCTTTTGCAATCTCCGGCAATACAGAAAGATTCACAAAGCTACAAGACCTGCATTTGCAACGGAATGCCACGTCGCTCTTTCCATCGGACCGAAAGAAGAATCCCAATTCACCCTTTGGTATTTCAGCCCTCACATAAAAGTCTTGTGCCTTCGGTCTTATCTTCTTGGGAATTAATGCCTGCGGGTCGAAATCTTTAGTGCGCTTCAGGTCTCCCGTGAGTCGGTCGAGGCATTGGCTGATGATCTTAATCGACTCATGAATCTCAAGCATGCGGACGTAAGTACGATCCCAGCAGTCACCCACCGCTCCCATTTTTCCTTCGCCAATGGGCACATCAAAATCCAGCTCTTTATATACTGAATAGCCATCGACCTTACGAAGATCGAAACGGAGACCCGATCCACGCAACATAGGTCCCGTAACCCCGCAATTGATGGCAAGGTCTAGCGGAAGCACTCCTACCTTTGCAGTACGGTCAATAAAAATCTTGTTCTCTATCAGGACTGTTTCAAGTTCTTGAAGTTTGGGCTTAATGTATCCCAGAAAGTCGCGGCAACGTTCCTCAAAACCGACCGGAAGATCATAGAACAAACCGCCTATCCAGATGTAATTATAAAGCAACCTGGCGCCGGACGCCCATTCAAGAAGTCGCAGAATGTGCTCGCGATCGCGCATGAGCCAAAAGAAAGGCGTGAATGCGCCGATATCCATCCCGTACGTGCCAATCGCGATAAAATGTGATGCTATTCGATTGAGTTCCGCCACTAACACGCGAACGTATTCAACACGTTTAGGAATCTGATGCTCGATACCCAACATCCGCTCAACGCCCATCGCGTAGGCGTGCTCGTTGTTCATCGAGGCTACATAATCGAGCCGGTCAACAAAGGGAATGACCTGGTTGTAAGGCATGTTTTCAGCGTGCTTCTCAAAACAACGGTGCAGATACCCGATATGAGGCACGACTTCTTTAACGATCTCGCCATCCAATAAAACCTCAAGCCTTAAAACGCCATGGGTCGATGGATGCTGCGGACCAAGATTGATGATCATCTCCTCCGAGCGCAGGTCGCCGACATCAAATTTGTTGGGCGCTGACCTCAGCAGATCTCCTTCCTTATACTTGTATTGAACGGCGTCCGTCGGCATGATCTAATATTCTACTTTCACGTTCCGGTAATAATCCTGATGCTTGTAATCCTTGCGTAACGGATGTCCTTCCCAATCTGCCGGAAGCAGAATCCGCCTTAAGTCAGGATGGTTCAGGAAATGAACTCCAAAAAGATCAAAGATCTCCCGTTCGTGCCAGTTTGCAGTTCTCCAAATGGAACAAACTGATTGCACCTCCGGTTTGTCACGAGGCAGTGTGACCTTTATCATCAAATGATGATCGAAGGGAATCGAATACAGATTGTATACTATATCAATTGTCTTTGCCTCTGGACCGTTGTCTACGCCTGTAACACATGAGAGCATGTCGAAATAGGCTATCGGATCGTTAAGGAGGATGTTCATCACGGAGATCAAATCGCCTCTCTCGATCGAAATAGCCTTTGGAGTAGCGTTCTCATCTACGATACAATCGCCGTGTGTACAAGATGATTTAACGAGCGATAAGATCTGATCAAACGTTGACATGGTTTTCTTCTTTCTTCAATAACTTTTCAATTGCCAGCGGAGCCATAAGAGTTTCATTCCGGATCTTTTCCTGCAACTTGAGAAATCCTCCGATCAATGCTTCGGGGCGGGGAGGACAACCGGGTACATATACGTCCACGGGAATAATACGATCCACTCCCTTTACCACGTGATAACCGTGTTGCCAATAAGGACCTCCACAATTCGAACATGAACCCATAGAAATAACGTAACGGGGTTCGGCCATTTGTTCATACAAACGCTTGATGCGGTCGGCCATCTTGAAGGTGACTGTTCCGGCAACGATCATGACATCTGCCTGTCGGGGACTTGATCGTGGTGCCATTCCAAACCGATCCATATCGTAGACTGTTGTTCCTGTGCTCATAAATTCGATAGCACAGCAAGCGAGACCGAAGGTCATAGGAAACATTGAAGATAACCGCGCCCAATTGAGCAGATCATCCAACCTCGTAACGATTACTCCACCACTTTCAAATCGCTGATCCAGAAGGCCCATAGCAACAGTCTTTCAATTAGTCTTCTTAAATTTTTCGTTTATCGCCGTATACAATTCTGGTGGCACCTTGGACTTGAATTTTGTCGGCGACGGGTCTGGCTTGATCCAATCCAAATATCCATTCACCCACGCATATGCAAGTCCCAATGCCAGCACGGCTATAAATATTAACATCTCAATCAATGCATACCATCCCCAAACTCCCTGTGTTTGATTGTTCAGGTCCTTGTCAGCAAATACAGTTGACCAGGGAAAGAGAAATACTATCTCAACTTCGAACAACAAAAATACCAGTGCAATAATATAGAATCGGATGTTAAACTGGGTCCACGCGTGGCTGACAGGTTCCTCTCCGCTTTCGTAAGTGGAGAGTTTCTCAGGATTTGGTCGATCGGGACGTATGAGTCTGGCTACAACAAGCGTGACGACAATAAATAAAATGCCAGCGATAATGAATAACAATACTTCACCGAATGCCGACAGGTAGGTGCGCTGGTCCATAATGACCAAAGATAAGCATGCAAACTTATTTCACATCATCCGGTAAGGCGGACTACAGATTAGTTGTATTAAACGTGTCACCTTGTGCGACATCTCCGGACTCAAAACCTTTTTTAAACCATCGCATTCTCTGCTCTGACGTTCCATGGGTGAAAGAGTCGGGTACTACCTGACCCTGGGTCTGCATCTGCAATCGATCGTCACCAATGGCACTTGCGGCATTTAACGCCTCGTCAATGTCGCCTGGTTCGAGGATCTGGCTCATGCTGTTCGCGTGATGAGCCCAAACTCCGGCGAGAAAATCGGCCTGCAGCTCCAGCTTTACCGACAGCTTGTTATATTCCTCCTGGCTCAGCCGTTCTCTCGAAGCATGTACCCTGTCAGTTATCCCCATCAGGTGTTGAACGTGGTGACCTACTTCATGTGCGACCACATAAGCCTGCGCAAAATCGCCTGGCGCCTCAAAACGGTTTTTCAAATCCTCGTAGAAACTCAGATCGATATATACTTTCTCGTCTTCACTACAGTAGAACGGGCCGGTTGCCGAGCTTGCCGTTCCGCAGGCCGATT
>DASVBA010000431.1:0-3210 GCA_036376095.1 Chryseolinea sp. | reverse complement strand
TTTCCATAAAAAGATACGAAAGGCTCTCGTGCTTTATTCCAGGAAGGATAGAGTCCTCTAACGTGTGAGAAAACGGTCCATGTCCGATATCGTGGAGCAGAATCGCTACCTGGGACGCCTCATATTCGTTCTCAGAGACCTCAACACCCTTTAGCCGAAGTGTGTCGAGAACCTTTCCCATGAGGTACATCGCTCCAAGAGCGTGCTGAAAACGCGTATGCAATGCTCCTGGGTAGACAAAATCCGTAAGACCAAGTTGTTTTATGTGACGCAACCGCTGAAAATGCGGGTGTGAAATTATTTCGTAGATCAGTTCGTTGTTAACAGTAATAAATCCGTAGACCGGATCATTGATGATCTTTTTCTTCATCAGTAATAATGTTGGTCAGAATCATTTTCGTCCAGGTCTCCCTGGACTCGTCTGTCCGATAGGTATGGATAACGATTAATGATTAAATTCGTAAAAATTCTCGTATGCAAAGATATAGCATTTTGTGGGCGGATGATGAGATCGATTTGTTGAAACCGCATATCCTGTTCCTGGAGCAGCGGGGTTATGACATCACACCGGTCAATAATGGATCAGAGGCCGTCGAACTTTGTGATGAAAAGCATTTTGATGTTGTATTTCTGGATGAAAATATGCCTGGAATGTCGGGATTGGAAGCTTTGAACGAGATCAAGAACAATAAGCCTAACCTCCCCGTGGTGATGATCACCAAGAATGAGGAGGAGCATATTATGGAGGAGGCCATCGGGTCCAAGATCGCCGATTACCTGATCAAACCGTTGAATCCAAGTCAGATCCTGTTGTCCGTAAAAAAGATACTTGATAACAAGCGGCTGGTCATTGAAAAAACCAACCTTAACTATCAGCAGGAATTCCGCAAGATAAGCATGGCTTTCCAGGATAGTATGAATCATGAGCAATGGGCTGACATCTACAAAAAGCTCGTTTTTTGGGAGCTTCAAATGGATCACAAAGACAACGAGGAAATGGGCGACGTTCTCGACATGCAAAAGACGGAGGCCAATGCCAATTTCGCGAAATTCATGATACGGAATTACGAATCGTGGCTGAACGATCCGAATTCTGATAAACCGCTGATGTCCCATCAATTGATGAAGCGAAAGATCTTCCCCGAACTTGGGAAAAAACCTGTGTTTGTGATACTGATTGACAACTTGCGCTTTGATCAATGGAAAGTCATTGAGCCTGTCCTCACTGAATACTTCAATGTAACTTCGGAAGAAACGTATTATTCCATTTTACCCACCACCACGGCGTATGCCCGCAACGCGATCTTTTCCGGTTTGTTACCGTCCGAGATGGCGAAATCCAATCCTGACCTGTGGGTTGGCGAGGACGAAGATGAAGGCAAGAATAATTTTGAGGGAGAATTTCTCACCAAACAACTCCGTCGTAACAACCTGAATGTTAAAACCAGTTACCATAAGATCAAAAACCTTGAGGAGGGAAGGGACCTCGTCGATACCGTTAATAACCTTTTTCAGAATGATCTGAATGTTGTCGTTTACAACTTCGTCGATATGCTTTCTCATGCGAGGACAGACATGGCCATGGTGAGGGAGCTGGCGCCTGATGAATCTGCGTATCGTTCTATTACGAAGTCATGGTTTCTTCACTCGCCTCTTATCGATATCCTGAGGAAGATTGCAGAGAAAGATGTGAAGGTCATTATTACAACTGACCATGGAACTATCCGGGTGAAAAGACCTTTTAAGATCATTGGTGACCGGACTGTGAACAGCAACCTCCGGTACAAACAGGGAAAGAATCTTGGCTACGAAGGGGATAAAGTAATGCATGTGCAAAAGCCGGAAAGACTTTTCCTGCCCAAGCTAAACGTTTCATCTTCGTATGTATTCGCTATTGAAGACCAGTTTTTCGCCTACCCGAACAACTACAATTACTACGTAAATTTTTACAAGGACACTTTTCAGCATGGCGGGGTAAGCATGGAGGAGATCATCATTCCCATTATTTTCTTAACTTCGAAGAATGCATCATGACCGAGGAAGGAATGGTCTTTCGTTCTGTTTCCTTGTCTGATTTGAGAGCGATTGCTCAGCGTATTGTCGAAAAGTTGGCAGAATTTAAAGTCTGGCTTTTTTATGGTGAGATGGGGTCTGGCAAGACGACATTGATTAAGGAGATCTGCCGAGAAGCCGGCGTAGCCGACGTGATGAGCAGTCCTACTTTTTCTATTGTTAATGAATACGAAACTGCAACGGGACAGGCATTCCATTTTGATTTTTACAGAATTAAGAACGAAGGAGAAGCATATGATATTGGTACTGACGAATATTTCTATTCAGGCTCTCCTTGTTTTGTTGAGTGGCCCGAAAAAATACCGTCGCTCATTCCGCCGAAGCATGCTTCCATCGACCTTCAGGTAGAGAACAATACGAAACGAACTATAGTGATATCATTCCATGACGGAAAAGAAGAAAACAGGATTTGAGGCGTTGGCGAAAGCCAGCATGCAAACACAAGAGCAATTGCTCGAGGTGAGAAAAAGACGACACACTTTTTTTATTGGCCTCCCAAAAGAGATCTCATTACAGGAGAATCGAATAAGTCTCACTCCTGATGCAGTAGCGCTCCTGGTGAACAATGGCCACGATGTATGGGTTGAAACGAAGGCAGGAATCGGATCTAAATTCACTGACAAGTCGTATAGCGATGCCGGGGCAAGGATCGTCTATTCTCCGCAGGAAGTATACCAAGCCGATGTGATCCTCAAAATTGAGCCGCCTACGCTTGAAGAAATTGAACTTATGCACGCGGGTCAGACTCTTATTTCAGCGTTGCAGATCGGCCATCTAAAAGTTGAGAGTCTTCAGGCGATGTTCAAGAAGAAGATCACAGCGCTGGCGTACGAGTTTATTGAAGACAAAGTGGGAGGGATGCCGATTGTTCGGGCAATGAGCGAGATTGCCGGGAGCACGGTGATGCTTATAGCTTCAGAGTACCTCAGTACGGCCAATAATGGGAAAGGAGTAATACTTGGTGGCATCACAGGAGTACCACCTACGAAGGTTGTAGTGATTGGGGCTGGTACCGTTGCCGAATATGCAGTCCGTGCTGCCCTCGGGTTGGGCGCCGATGTACAAGTCTTCGATAACCATTTATATAAGCTCAGACGTATAAAACATTTACTTGGTCAGCAGATCTACACGTCGACG
>DASVBA010000428.1:0-4934 GCA_036376095.1 Chryseolinea sp. | reverse complement strand
CACAATGTTGACTCTGGCGAAGTTTTTCTTTAAAGAATGTAGCTGAAAAGACCCAACCGATAGGCGTGAGATTAACGTCAATTGCAATCGAATACGTTGATCATCACACTATCATTTTGTCGTGAATGGATGGCCACAGGGGCGTTCAGACAAAGGAATTTTTGAACGTGTTACCCTTACCGACAATAAAAAACCCCTTTGCAGGGGTTTAAGCTTGGGTGAATGATGGGATTCGAACCCACGACCCTCAGAATCACAATCTGATGTTCTAACCAACTGAACTACATCCACCGTAATGAGACTGCAAATTTAGTCGGCGGCTTCGAAATTGCAAAAAGGAATTTACGTCTCAATTTCTATCGAACACCAGGCGCTGCCCCATTGTTCCTTCGAGCAACTTTCCTTCTGCATATGCAAGGTGTCCCGAAACGAAAGTGTGCGTGACCTGCGACGTCATTGTTGTCCCTTCAAACGGCGACCAACCGCATTTTGCCAGGATGTTACCCTGGTTGATTGTCCAGGGTTTTTTCAGGTCCACAAGAACGAGGTCGGCGAAATAACCTTCGCGAACGAAACCTCTTTTGGTTATCTGAAACAAGATCGCCGGGTTGTGGCTCATCTTTTCAACAATTTTTTCGAGCTGGATTTTGCCACGATGATAAAATTCAAGCATTGCAACCAGACTATGTTGGATAAGTGGTCCGCCCGAGGGAGCCTTGAAGTAAGTATTATTTTTTTCGTCGCGGGTGTGCGGAGCATGATCGGTTGCAATAACATCGATGCGATCATCTACCATTGCTGCGAAGATAGCGTCTTGATCCGTCTTTGTTTTGATTGCTGGATTCCATTTTATGAGAGTTCCCAGGTTTTTGTAGTCCGAGTCATTGAACCACATGTGATGGATACACGCTTCGGACGTTATCTTTTTTTTCGCCAGAGGAATTGTGTTGTCAAAGAGAGACGTTTCTTTGGCTGTTGAAATGTGCAACACATGGAAACGCGTTCCATTCTTTTTTGCAAGGCCGACTGCAAAAGATGAGGATTTAAAACAGGCCTCTTCGCTGCGGATCTGTGGATGACACGCTATCGGAACATCTTCGCCATAACGCTGTTTGAACTCAATCGAATTGTTACGGATAGTCGATTCATCTTCACAATGTGCAGCGATTAAGGACGGAAACCTCGAAAAAAACCCTTCCAATGTCTTTGGATCATCAACGAGTAAATTGCCCGTTGACGAACCCATAAAGATTTTCAGTCCACAAACGTTCTTGATATCGGTCTTCATCACTTCATCAAGATTGTCATTCGACGCCCCCATGTAAAAGGAATAATTGGCGAGTGAGGTCTGAGAAGCAATCTGGTATTTTTCTGCAAGTAGTTGCTGGGTGAATGCCGGGGGATTTGTGTTTGGCATTTCCATATAGCTCGTAACACCGCCAGCAACCGCTGCCCTGGATTCTGTGTGAATATTTCCTTTGTGTGTCAGACCTGGTTCACGGAAGTGCACCTGATCGTCAATAACGCCCGGTAAGAGTAATTTTCCTCTGGCGTCAATTATGACGTCAGAAGGCCTCGAAGAAAGATCCTTACCGATGACGTCAATATACTGCCCGCGAATAAGTACATCTCCTTCAAAGACCTTGCCTTCGTTGACTATATTTGCGTTCGCTATAAGAGTAGTCTTCATTCGGTCGCAAAAATAGAATCTAAAGTGTCAACAACCACCTCTTTTGAGAGTTTTAATCTAAACCGCCAGTTGCTGGACGCAGTTTCCGACCAGGGTTTTTCATCGCCTACTGAAATACAATTAAAAGCTATTCCGAAGATCCTTGGCGGACAGGACGTAATTGGAATTGCACAAACGGGGACGGGAAAGACTGCCGCTTATCTGCTCCCGATTTTGATGAAGGTAAAATACGCACAGGGCGATGAACCTCGGGTGTTAATACTCGCACCCACGAAAGAGCTCACTATTCAGATCGCGGAACATGCGTGGCTTCTGGCAAAGTATACTGACCTCCGGATACTTCCGATTTATGGCGGCGTTGGGCCTAAGACTCAAATTGAAATGATAAGAAAGGGAGTTGACATCATCGTTGCTACTCCGGGCCGATTCAGTGAGCTGTATTTAAAGGGAGAGCTACCTGCATCTCAGCTGAAACTGTTGGTGCTTGACGAGGCCGACCGTATGATGGATATGGGTTTTATGCATCAGCTGCGGAAGATCCTTGAAGTGCTTCCGCGCAAGAGGCAAAATCTTTTATTCTCAGCAACGTTCTCGGATAAGGTGGAACAACTGTCCTCTGAATTCCTGGAATTCCCGAACAGGATTGAAGTAAGTCCCCAGGCCACGCCTGCGAAAGAAGTTGAGCAGGAATTGTATCACGTCCCCAATTTGAATACAAAGCTGAATTTCGTGGCGTACTTATTAAAAGACACCGAACAATATAATCGTGTGATGATATTTACAAGAACAAAGCAGGTTGCGAACAGCGTATACGGTTTTATTGAAAACAGATCGCTAGGTCCGGCGAAAGTTATTCACTCCAATAAAGGGCAGAATAGTCGTATCAATGCGGTTAATGAGTTCAAAGACGGAAACCTGCGTGTGCTTGTATCAACGGACGTTACTGCACGAGGTATCGATGTGACAGGAGTTTCGCATGTGATAAATTTTGATGTGCCGGCACTGTACGAGGATTATGTTCATCGTATCGGGCGAACAGGGCGGGCGTTTCATAAAGGGAAGGCCATTACTTTTGTTACAAAAGCAGAACTTTATCACATTGAAAAGATCGAAAAGTTGATCAGGGGGAAGATTCCAGTTAAGACTTTACCTGACGATATAGAAATAACAAAGACACCCTTTGCTGAGCAGCAAACAATGGCGCAGGCTATTGATAAGCAGAAGAAAAAAGATGACCCCGAATTCAAGGGTGCATTTCATGAGAAGAGGAGAAAGAAATGATGTCTACAACGACATCATATCCTTAAATTTTGCTGCCTGCCTCCGGCTCACTTCCACTTTGTCGCCGCCACGAAGCTTCACCATCAATCCTCCGTTGAACCAAGGCTCAATTCCTTCCACCCAACTTAAGTTGACGATGTGTTTGCGGCTGGCGCGGAAGAACGCGCGCTCATCAAGCTTCTCATCAAGCGCGTTAAGCGACTTGTGGATCATAGGGCGGTTGTTATCAAAATACACCTTGATGTAATTTCCATCCGATTCAAAAAGTCTGACGTTGTTGAGGCTAACAAACCAGCAACGATCACCGTCCTTAACAAACACCTGGTCCTGAAGCCCAAGTTTCTTTTCCGGTCCGCGAATAGCGGCGTTCTTTGCCCGTTCTTTGTCGGCCAGTTTGGCAACTGCTTCAGCGAGGCGTTCAGGTTGTATTGGTTTTAACAAATAATCCAATGCATTCACCTCGAATGCTTTCAGCGCAAATTCATCGTAGGCGGTTGTAAAAATTACCAGGGGCACGGCATCTAGTTCCTCTAGTAGCTGAAATCCTGTTTTTCCCGGCATCTGTATATCCAAGAAAAGAAGGTCAGGATTGAGGTCGTTAACTAACTGCGTTGCTTCTTCTGCATTCATTGCTTCACCAACGACTTCAATGCTTGGATGATCTTCAAGCAGTTTCATCAATTCTTTCCGAGCTAAGCGCTCATCATCTACGATTAATGCTCTCATGGCTTATGTTTTGTGGAATAATAAGTTCTGTTAATACAAAGTTATCGGATTCATTTGCTATGCGGAATGTTGCTTCATCTCCATAGATCAATTTCAGGCGTTGTATGGTATTGTCAAGACCCAATCCCGATTTGCTTCTCTTTGTTCCGTTCACGTAATGACCGCTGTTGCGAATACGAATCTTCAACTTGTCCTTCACCACGTCCGTTTTTAATTGGATCAATCCACCCTTTGTTAGCTTTGAGATACCGTGCTTGATTCCATTTTCCACCAATGTCTGGATCATCAACGGGGGAACGAGAAATCGTTGCGATTCCGGATGTATGTCAAACTCTGTCTTCAGCCGTTCCTCGAACCTGATACTTTCAAGGCCAAGATAGTCCTTTACGATCTTTAATTCCTCATCAAAATTAGTAAGGCCCTTCTTATCCGACGCAAGGGAACTGCGAAGAATATTCGAAAGCTGCGTGATTGCCTGCTTTGACTTCTTGGGGTTTTCATCAACGAGTGCGCGGATGCTGTTCAAGGCATTAAAAATAAAATGAGGGTTGAGCTGCGATTTCAGATTATTGAGCTCGATCTCGATCATGCTGGCCTCATATTTTAATGATTTGTTATACTCGTTGAAGTAGTGATAAGCAAAATAAACCACTGTCCACCAGAAGAATAGGATAAAGTAAAATGACGACTGCCGGAGTATTAGCTGAAGATCAAATGCGGTTGTGGGGTTAAACAGGCGGCCAAGAACAAAATTTACCGGTATCGTGAGAAAGTAGACAATAAGCCCCATGATGAAGAGTGCGGCAAGCACGCCTGGGATAAGCTTGTGCATCGGTTGATATAACCATTTCCAATGCTTAAGTCTGTTTCTGAAAAGATGGGTGACAACAATACACAAGATCGCTTCAACCACGAAAAAGATCACCCTCCTCAACGTGACGCTACCTGATGCCATGTAGCTCCACCAAATTTGAGCAAGCGCAGAGATCGTCCACCCCCCGATTTGCAATACCCAGTATATTCTATACCTGTTCATTCCACTAATTGGCAAAATTACGGAAAACGCCTCAGAGCCGGCTGCCTTTTATTTGGGTGGTTACAGGAACTTAAATTGAAGCAGATACAGGAACAGAAGTCCAGCCGTGATAATCAAGCCCCAGGTTATGGCAACCAACACCTTTTTGTACTTGGACAGGCTGGGCTCCGACGCAACCGTATTGAAAATAAACGCCGCCCC
>DASVBA010000419.1:0-2054 GCA_036376095.1 Chryseolinea sp. | reverse complement strand
ATTCCCAATTGATCAATCCAATTCTTGACGCATGTTCAGCGGCCTCAACTGTGTTATCCACGATAACCATTTCCACTTTACTCTTGGACAATCCTTTTGCCACATTGATCGCCACTCTCTCGCGCTCCGGCAACTGAACATCCCGGATATAGATAGCCAGGATGCGGTTTGGGAAAAGCCCAACAACTTCACTATAAATCTTAGGGTCCTCCTGGCCCGAATCGCCGATCAATACAAACTTGAGATCCGGGTATGCAGATAAAATGTTAGTGATCTCCTTGAGCTTGTGACTGGCGTGATTGTCATCTTCAGGTTTCTCGTCCAGCCCATAGTCACGGAGCAACAAAGGGCCTTCGGGAATATTATTAAGATCAAGAAAATCTATGAGCAGATCATACAAATTCCACGGACTGCTGGAAACATAAAAGAACGGATTATTGCGTTTGCCATTCCTTCCCAACTGAAGTGACTTGTAAAATTCCGCAACACCAGCGAATGGCAGCCGGCTGAGAGCATTGTTCAGGAAAGTGATCCGCGCCATGGCGAAAATATCGGTAGCTGAAGTTTTGACGATAGTGTCATCGATATCGCTGATGATGCCGTACTCTGCATCTTCTGGAGGAACAAGGATGTTGGCCGTACTTGTGATGTTCTTTGCGAACGCATAAGGGGCGTCAATCAATTCAACCTCAACGTCATGCCACAAATCATTCCGGTTGAAACCCCCATTCGTATTTAACTCCAGCGTGAAATAGCCCTCCTCGTCTGTGATGGCAAAATGTTGTTGATCCTGAAAATTAACTTTCAGCCGCGCGTTAGGGACTTCAGCGGTAGCGAATCGTTTGTACATACTTATCAAATTCCTCAGGATCGTATCTTTGTCCGTTGGCTTCACTATGCCTTTATCTTTGAGTACGCGACCTTTTATGTACCATCGATCTGCGGTTCCGTACGAACGGTAAGTGATGATTTGTAAGGGGTCATCTGCATTCAGCCTTGTTCTGAATTCATGCGCCAGATCATCGAAGTTCTTTTCGACGTCTGCGGCCAACTGAAAAAGACGTTTTTTCATTTTTGACATGCTTCAATAAAAATAGCCTGCAACACAAAATTATAAAACACAAATAAAGAAAGCAGGGTTATTCTCCGAGCGGAAATACTTTAAAATCGCATACAAACATGCCACGAAAGTTGGGTTAAAAAATCCACACATACTTCATCCCTTCCTTCGTGGCATGTAATCTTACATCGCTAATCACCCCCATAAAGGGGCTTGTCACATTCTACAGTTTCACCAGTTTAATAGATTTGGTTGTCTCTCCATTCTTAATATTAACCGTGTAAACCCCTTTTGGGAGGTCGCTGAGATCAATTCTGATTTCCGTGTCATTAGCATTGGTTCGTATGGTTTTCACCAGCGATCCATCCCTTCCTGAAAACAACTGGATCGTTCCGGTTTCCCCGGAAGTGTTCACCACGGTGACAACATCATACGACGGATTCGGAAAGATTGTTGGTTCGGCAACGGTTAGGTCAAAGGGCTCTTCATTTTGAAGTGCCCTGCGAGCAATTTCCTCCTCTTCCTCATCCGTAGGCGTCGGAGAGAAGCCGGGACATGCCCTTACAAAAAACATGTTAGCCTGCAAGTTGGTTATCGCAGTATTCCTCTTTATTATATCAGAAAGACGTGTTTCCTTTATGGAATTGCGAGCATCGAGTGGTAAGTAGGGATCGCGTTCGAAATAATAATAGTCTCCATCTCTCAGTTTTTCAAACTGCACGCGTTGTATCTCATGTGCAAGCCTGCCGATAGACGTTCCTGGCATCAGGTCCTCGGCAAGCACCCCGGTCCATAGATCGACGTTATTGATGTTTCGGTATAACGAACGTAAATTTCTGGCAAGCGTGTCGTTTCTGTTGATGTCTGAAAAACGACTTGCATAACTTCCAGTGTAAAACTTCCTTACGGAGTTATAGTCCGGTAACCCGTGATCGCGTCCACGTTGAATGTTAAGGCTCGCAAGATCGACCCCGAAGCGCACGGGGCTTGCCGG